>JAYTAC010000619.1:0-7625 GCA_043737755.1 Spirosoma sp. | reverse complement strand
TGCCGTTGAGAGCCATGTCGATAACTTTTTCCTTAATGCCGGGTTCATGCGCTTTGTGGGTGTAGAGCAGTTGAAAACTGCGCTGACAGGCTTCACATTTGTAACCGGTCCGCCGGTGCGGTTGATTGCCATTAGTACTAAGCCCTTTGCGCCGAATAGCATCTTGGTTGCCACAGTAGCGGCACGAAACGACGAGTGTTACCATGCAATATAGACGAAATGTCCACAGTTACGTCACGACCTTTAATCGTATTGATTAAAAAAGGAATAGTTTTCTTCTTATTGTCGGGTAGTTTCAAATTTAACAAGCCACTTTTCGCTGGTGAAATCATTGGTGCAGGAGTAGGTTTGTTAAAACTTAAAACTAAAGCTATTCTAATACTTGGTGACCATTCAGTTCATCAACTCAGTTCGCACCCGCCCGGCTTCCTCGACCAGATCGGGCCAGAACCGGCTGAACGACCAACCGATCTCATCATAGTACCGCTCCAAATCCAGAACGGCTGTGTCTAAGCCCGACGGGAAGGCCGTCCGGCGTGAGACACCTTTCAGCGACCGGTCGATACCGGCAACGGCTGCGTAGTGCTGAATCCAGTCATGCTCGACAAGTGCATTAGCCATCCTGACGGCCGGGGCCGGGAAGTGGGCACTGTTGTCTTGCAGTGCCCGGTAGAAGTACTGCGTAAAAGCAGGCAGGCTCTCACCAGTGAGTTTGGTGAAGTTGACGGCTAAAAAATGGTCGAAGAAAATATCTACCGCCGGACCGGCGTACTTGTGGCAGCGCGGGCGGAGCAGGTTGCGCACGGCCGCCACATCGGGGTGAGCGTCGGTGAAACTATCGATGGCGCGGTGCAGCCGAACGCCCGCTACCTCGCCGGGTGTCAGTCCATGCCGGGGGTGAGCAGGGTCACCCTTGACGAAATCGCCCAGGAAGTTACCCGCCAGCCACTCATCATTTCGGCCCGACAGCCACCCATGCGCCAGAATGTTCATGGCATTGGCACGGTTGCGTCCGCGTCTGTTTTTTTAGGCATCGGAGGCTCCGACAGCAGCGAAACCCCTTCGCCTGATGCGTACCGCTCGACCGTCACCCCAAATCGACTCAGAAAATCGACGCCTTCGTCAGACCCGATGCCTTTGTATTCGGCGTAAGAATGTAGAAAAATAACGCGGGCAATTTTCATGCTGTAGATGATGCGGGCGCAGGCGATGCAGGGCGAGAGCGTGACATAAATCGTGGCCCCTTCAATCTCGGACCCGTTCTTGGCGGCATACAAAATTGCGTTCTGTTCAGCGTGAAGGGCCAGCGAACACGATCCCTTGGAGTCACGGGCACAACCGACGTCGGGAAACTCTTCGTCGCAGTTGTGAGTTCCGGCGGGCGGGCCGTTGTAGCCGATGGAGATGATACGCGTTTCGCGGGCGAGCACCGCCCCTACCTGCGCCTTGATGCAGTGCGACCGCTTAGCCAAATTCACGGCTAATTCCATGAAAATATCGTCGAAGCGGGGTCGGTGGGTAGTCAACATATTGGGGACAGGATTACGGGGCGGCTAAAATCAGCAACACAAATCTTGTCAATCCGGCAATCCTGTCTCCTGTCAAACAGAAACCGTCTTTTTCGAGCGCAGCCATTCAGGTTTGGTCGTGACGACAGTGGCCTTCAGTTCGTTCAGCATGGCGTAGAGACCATAATAGGTCCGGTTCACATACAAACCGTCCTGCGACCCACGCGCCACCTTCGAGCTTTTCAGTTCGTCAACTTTCGTGAGTCCTTCGGCAAAGGCGTAGACTTCGTTGAAGTACCGGTCGTCGCCAAAGTCGAATTCCTCCACGGCAAACGGCTCGCCGAGCATCCGAATCATCTGTTTGAACAAACCCGAAAAGAACGCCCGGTCCTTTGGCGAATCGGCGGGGGTCAGAAACTCTAAATTCTCGAAAATCTGCTCCGTCAAGGCGTTGTCTTCTATGGTATCGGGATTGACAAGCCGGAAATAATTGTCGTAGTAAAAGTCGGGGATCACCTTCACGCAGCCGAAATCGATAACGCCCATCGTACCGTCGGACCGCATCAGGAAATTGCCGGGGTGCGGGTCGGCGTGAACCTGCCGGAGGGTGTGAATCTGGTAGTCGTAAAAATCCCACAGTGCCTGCCCAATCCGGTTGCGAACGGCCTTCGAGGGGTTGGTTTTCAGGAATTCTTT
Organism: Spirosoma sp.; assembly: GCA_043737755.1. GTDB lineage: Bacteria > Bacteroidota > Bacteroidia > Cytophagales > Spirosomataceae > Spirosoma. Next base: position 5,421 of record JAYTAC010000619.1, on the reverse strand, counting down.
CAGGTGCATCCCGTCGAGCCAGTCCATCGTCAGAATGCGCTTGGACGACAGTTCGGGATAGTATTTTGGGAACACCAGGTCGTTGATGTGAGCACAGGCTTCCGATATCTCAATGGAGCGTTTCAGCTCGAGGTCGTAATCGGTTTCTTCGAGCAGTTTGGCTTCAACCTCCCCCATGTAGCGGTCAATGTCGCGCTCGTTGAGGTTCAGCAGCGTCACGGCCAATGGCTTGGCGATGCGCAGGTCCGATACAACGGCGTCGGCCACGCCCGGATACTGCACTTTCACGGCCAATTTCTTCCCGTCTTTCCACGCCTGATGCACCTGCCCGATGCTGGCCGCGTTAACGGCATCGATCTCAAATTTATCGAACAACTGCGACGGCGTTTTGCCAAAATACGTTTTAAACGTCTTGACAACGAGCGGTCCCGACAGCGGTGGGGCTGAGTACTGCGCCATCGTAAACTTGTCGGAGTAGGCCACCGGCAGCAGGCCCCGGTCCATGCTCAACATCTGAGCCATTTTCAGCGCCGACCCTTTCAACTCGCTCAGGGCGTCATAAATGTCGGCCGCATTGTCCTTGTGCAGTTCCTCTTTCGAGCGGCTGGGATCAAGCAGCTTTTTGCTGTAGTGCTTGATGTAATTACCGCCGACCTTGACCCCGGCCTTCATGAATTGACTGGCGCGGGCAACTTTGGTCGTCGGAACGGAGCTTTGGGTTTTCATAGGATCAAAAAGCGAAAGAGCGAATGAGTGAAAGAGCGATTTGCATCAGCACTCTCTTGCTCATTCACTCATCTATTTCGGTAAACGAATTTGGCGAAGTCGAACAGAGTATCGAGGGGTGAGCGACCGATGAGATCGAACGACGTATTAACCGCTTTTTCGATGGCGGTATCGGTTTTCTCAAAGTTTTTGCTCACATCCTTCACCCAGAAATTGAGCAGGAACAGCGTTTGCCGCCACAGCGCGTTGGGATAGCGGTCGGTGACAAACGGGCGTGGCTCCACCTCTTTGCTTTCGCGTCCTTCGGCCAGCAGATCGCGGGCGTAATCAAAAAAAGCGTCTTTGAAGGGATACAGTACGCGGTTCTGAGTGGCCTTCCCGACCCGACGCGCCCGCAAGCCAGCCCGCGACGTGGGACTAATCATGGCCCCGTCTTTCAGTCGCCCGTAGCTGTAAACAACAAAACTGCGTTGTCCTTTGAGCAGTTCAATCCAGGTGTAGTTGAAAGCCAACAGTTTCTCCCGGACGGAGTAACTTTGGTAGGTCTCGTCGGCTTCGACGGTGGCCTTGGCTTCGGTGAAAAACGCCAGCCAGATATCGGCTTCAATAGCGTCGAAACTGGCGTAGTAGGTATAAAAGTCGGCTTCGGCGAGTTTGAGTTTTTTGGCAAACTGGAAGACGGAGGTGGGCTGGTGACCGTGTTCGAGAACGTATTCAGTGTACGCCTTACGGATTTTTTCGAGCGTTTCCATATGCTGACCTAACGGCCTGTAGACTGGAAAAGTTTGGGGTTGTGCGCCCGTTCTCAACGCATCAACAACCGCAAATCAAACGTAAACCCCGGCAGTACGTCCTCACCCAAAATCGTCCGTTGCTCATCCGGTATGTTTTCTATGCTGAGTGTCATAACCGTGCTGGTTTATTCGTAAAGATAACCAAAATCACTCCAGATCGACCGCGTAAGCACCCATTTGCCGCACCGAGTAACACACGATTCCACGCCGTTTTGCGTCAGCTAACAGCTTGTCGGTCAAGGGTGTTTTGTTAGAATCGTCGAAGATGATGTGCCGGGCCACCACGCGCCCGTTCAGATCGTCCCACTCGCGCAGGGCATTCCGGCGGATGATCAGGTAATCAACCACGGCGGGCAGTTTCCAGCGGGTTCGTCCGCCCAATTTATTGACTAACAACAGCGACTTACCGCGCCAGACCCAAAGAGCATAGTCTTTGGTGTGATTATAGGCCGGAACCAATTTCAGCGAATCAGCACGCACGTTGGCAATGGTCAGGTCGGTAACACCCCACTCGCCAAACGTGTTTTTCAGGTAGAACTCATACGAACGCGTGTCCAGCGTGTCGAGGTCGGTGAGGAGGATACCGGCGTGTCCGTCGGTGAGGCTGACGGCCGTTCGGTGGGGCAGAAAATGCACCGCCATCTTCCGCTGGTACCGCTGCCCATAATCGTTCCATACGGTCAGGCCCGCCAGCAGCAGGGCCACTGCACAGGTCGCCCACAGGTAGACCCGCTTGCGGGTCAGCACCAGCGAGACGCTGCATAGAATAACGGCATACACCAGCAACGTGGCTCCGGGCGAAAGCCACAGGCCATCCCAGGCCGCGCCGGGCAACTGACTCGTTTGCGTAACGGCCGCGTTGAGCAGCCAGGCCGTCTTGTGCAGACACCAGCCGAGTACATCGCTCAGGTACGGCACCCAACTGCCCGCCAGCGTTGCCATTGCCAGCGGCAGCAACACGAACGACAAGACCATCACGACGGGGTTGGCCAGCAAAAAATAAGTGGGGAACTGATGGAAGTAAAATACGCCCAGCGGAAACGTAATCAACTGAGCAATAAGAGCCACCGCCGTCAGTTCCCACAGCTTATTGGACAGCTTGTGTCGAAACGTGAACACCTGCGCCAGCGAGGATTGCCACGCACCGATGCCCGCCACGGCTAAATAAGACAACTGGAATCCCGCCGAAAACAGCGCGTAGGGGTCGTAACACAGAATAAAAAACGCCGACGCCCCGAGCGTATTGGCTAACTGCTGCTGCCGCCCCGACGCGTTGGCCACGATCAGCACCGTAAACATCCCCGCCGACCGCAGGACCGGGGGCGAAAAGCCCGTTACCAAGGCGTAGAACCACAGAATCAGCAGTTGGAGCGCGGCCATCAGCAGCTTGCCACGCGGCCGTTTGATGAGAAAAGTCAGCAGAAACGTCAGCACTGCGAACAAAATACCGACGTGCATCCCCGACACCGACAGGATATGAACAGCCCCGGCCGCTGAGTAAGCCCGGTATAATTCGGTGTCCAGATCGTCGCGCACCCCCAAAATCATGGCATTCACGATGCCGTACTCGGCGCGGCTTCCCACCTGTCGGATAAACACGCTGTCGGCCCAGCGGTTAACGGTCGTGGCAAGCTGCGTGACCCGATTGGGCGGGTCGTATCCCAGAATCCGGCGTTGAAACGGCCGCAGGTATTGCTGGTGGTGGATGTTCCGGTAGCTGAGGTAACGTTTGTAGTTGAACTCGCCGGGGTTCAGGGGCGGGTCGATGGGGCGGGGCGAGCCGGATACCAACCAAACTTCGCCGTAGCGCGGAATCGTCCCGACGGTCTTGTCCAAATAAACAATCACCCGGCCAGTAACGGGTTGCCAGTTCGCTGATTCGGTGGGTGAAGATGCCGATGAGAGCAAAGAACTGAAATCTCCCCGGCGTATTTCGAGTTCGACCCGGTACGTTTTGGCGCGTTCTTCGGGCTGGGTGGATACTACGCCTTCGTAAGCCCGTAACGTATCGGCGTGATGAACAAGATTATCGGGGTGATTACTGGCTGTGCGCTGATACGTAATCGCCCACCCCATTGCCGCCAATACCAGCAATGCACCAACACCCTGCGCGGCCTGAATGGGTTTTACGGGCTGGTTGCGGTATCGTACATAGCCCCAACCAAGCAGGCTCAGCCCCGGAACAAGCATCACCAGCGGTGTGGCCCACCAGTCGGGACCGAAAACGCACAGCAAAATACCCGCCACTAATCCGGCCGTGTAGCGCACAAACGGGTGCCCCCTCATCGGGTTAGGTAGTCGGAACCGGGCGAATCCACCGCATCGGAATGCCGAACCACGGCGGACCGGCCGGGCGAATCCACTGGTCTGTCAATGCGGCTGGGCAATACCATTTTCTGGTGCCGAATACCAGCCTCATCGAACAGCGGTCCGACCGCTGCGAAACCGAAATGGGCGTACAGCGGCATGGCCGTTAGCTGGGCGTGGAGATAGATTTGTCCGGTGGGTTCGGCGGTCCCCCGTTGCGGCTGCTGGCTGAACACGTCGTTGAGTACGGTCTGCACCAACGCTTTACCAACGCCCCGGCCCCGGTACGCTTTCAGCACGGCAAACCGCTCTAATTTGATTCCGTTGGCTGTACGTCGCCAGCGGGCGGTGCCGCAGGGAGTTGCGTCGGCTCGGGCCAGAAAATGAACGCTACTGACCTCAAACTCATCGTACTCCTCATCGGCCGATACGTGCTGCTCCTCGACAAATACCTGCCGACGGATCGCAAACGCCACGTCGAGGTCGGCCGGGCCGGAAATTGGTATGATGTCGATCATAAAGGGTAGTTTTTTTCACAACCCCACTGGCAGGGTTAATTTCACTGCACCAGTAATTGTCGGCTGACAGACTCCGTGGCCGTTTTGACGCGAACGATGTAAAGACCAGCCGCCAACTGGTTGGTGGAGAGCGTAACGCGGGTACTCGGCGAATCTGAGTAAGCAGTTGTACGAATCAGACGACCGGCTAAGTCAAACAAATCAACCGTAAATGACTGGAAACCCTTCAGTTGCACATCGACCGTAACATCGGCTACGGCCGGATTGGGGTAGACGTTGATGGTCAGTGACTCGGCCTCGGGCAACGGCGACAGTGACGACTGGATCAGCCGGAACCGCCGGGGGCTGAGTGTCAGCACGGTCCGCATCCGGCCCACCTGCCCGAACGTGAACACATTCATGCACAGGTCGGGCGAGTAATCCATGAAGTTTTCGATCATATTGCGGGTACGGCGACCCGAGCAGGTCGAAAACGTTTCCCGGCAGTTCACGGTCTGATTGGCTCCTTCAGCCGGGGGCGTGTCAGACACGTAGTCGGTGCCGCAAACGGCGTCGCCCCACGTGTGAATCAGGCCCAGCCAATGCCCGATTTCGTGGGTGGCGGTCCGGCCGCAGCAGTACGTCGGACTGCGTACCGTGCCGATCTGCCGCCCGAAATACCGGTAGTCGATGATGGAGCCGTCGACCAACTCATTAGCCGTTGCGGGCAAACCGCTGAGCGTGTCGGCCATCGTGGGAAACTGCGTGAAGCCGAGGTATCCCTCTATTTTAGTCACCCAGATATTCAGATACCGGTCGCTGGGCCAGTAGGCAATCTGCGACAGCAGCACGTCGTCATCGAACACATCGAACGACGCTTTGGGGGCGTAATAATGCCGGGTAATCCCGTTGCTGGGCTGGCCTGCGGGCCCCTTGTCAGCCAAGAAAAACTCGATTTTCGCATCCGCTCCCACCGGGTTTGTGTTAAAGCCATTCGTGCCGGGCTTGCGCCGGTAGTCTTCGTTGAGCACCTGAATCTGCGATGCGATCTGCTCATCAGAGATATTACCGTTGGTGAGTCCACCAATCTCGCCCGA
>JAYTAC010000618.1:0-7635 GCA_043737755.1 Spirosoma sp. | reverse complement strand
AAAAGTTAATCCACCAGATCAAATACAAAGGCCAGAAAGAGGCAGCTAAGGAGCTGGCCGGCTGGTACGGCTACCAGTTAAAAACCGAAAGTAGTTTGGTCGATGACGTGGATATGCTGGTGGGAGTGCCTCTGCACAAAAGTCGTCTGAATCAACGGGGCTACAACCAGGCCGACTGGATCGCCGAAGGATTATCAGAAAGCTTGTCGATACCCATGCGAACCGACGTTCTGATTCGTAAGCGGTTTAAATCATCCCAGACACGCAAGAACCGGATGGAGCGGTGGGAGAATGTAAGGACGGTGTTCGACGTGCCGGATCATCGGGAAGTCGCTGGTAAAAATATCATTATTGTTGATGACGTGCTGACCACAGGGGCTACCATTGAAGCCTGCGTTGCCGAATTATTGAAGGCAGGTTGTCAGTCGGTTGGGATACTAACAATAGCGGCTACCCATCGCTGAGTAGCCGCTCTGACTTGTATGAATTTGTTGCTTATTTGTTCCGGCCAACGCCAATCATAGCGCAACGGAAGCCCACCATCGCTGTGGCGGAATCTTCAGCTAAAAACCGACGCGTTCCCGGCGACAGCCAATACGCTACATCATTCCACGAACCGCCCTTGTATACCCGCAACTGGTCATTGACAATCGAGTTCTTGTTCTTCGTGTCGTAATTTTTTGCTTCGTCACCATAGCCATTCCGCCGAATTGGGTTCAGGTCATTGACGTCTTGATATGACAGCGGGCGGTACACATCGTACACCCACTCGTTTACATTACCGGCCATATTATACAAACCGAAGTCGTTAGCTGGGTACGCATAAATCTCGTTGGTGATGATAGCACCGTCGTTCGACCGGCCCGCAATACCGGCGTAATCACCACGACCGCGTTTGAAGTTAGCCAGCATTTGACCCTGTTTACGTCCCTTCTTCGGGTTACGAACCGACGAACCGTCCCACGGGTAAATGCGCTGGTTTATTTGATTCTCGTCCATGTACTGCGTACCAATGAGCGCTTTTGCTGCGTATTCCCACTCTGCTTCGGTTGGCAGCCGGTAGTCGGGCAGGATCATGCCGCTTTCCAAACTTGGCTTAGCTGGAGTTGCCGATGCTGTTTCGGCTTGGGCCAAAGCCGGGTCCTCTACTTTCTTCGATTTGCGCTTCAGCGAGAAACCGCCCCCTTTCCCTTTTTTCTTCTTGTCACTGCTACCGCCTTTGGCAAGCTCGTTATTCACCGCGTTTGACCGCCATACGGCGTAGTCGCTGGCCTGAACCCACGATACGCCCACTACCGGATAATACCGGAATGCCGGATAGCGCAGATACTGTGTCACGTACGAATCGTTGAATGACATGTCCTTGGCCCAAACGGTGGTGTCCGGCAGAGCCGCCTGCACCACTTCCTCCGACGAATCGCGGGTGATAGCGTTCAGGTACTCGAGGTAGTGAACGTTGGCCATTTCGGTCTCATCCATGTAGAACGACTGAATCGAAACGGTCCGCTCCCGGTTGTCGCGGGTGTTCATCACGTCCTCCTCCAACGCGCCCATCGTGAAGCGGCCACCTTCGATAAACACAAGGTTGGGCCCCGCTTTCTGACCGGCGAATTTCTTTACCTGAAAGCCATCCTTCTGGTTGTAGGCGATGCCGGTCGCCGTGCTTTCCTTGCCGGGTTTCACACTCGTCGGATGCTTGGATTTGCTACAGGCGGTTAAGGCAACCGTTGCCAGGAGCACATAAGCTGCTCGCTGCAGGTGATACTTTTGAATCATTGCTGTGTTTTGTGTAAAACGTAGGTGCAAAATTGGCGTCAGTTCGTTAGTTCAGTCATGATCTCATCCAACTGTTCAACCGAAAAAACGTTTGTGTGCGTGAAAACCGGCCTATTCTTCGATTCCCGCAACGAACACGTCGATGGGTTTCGTTTGATGTAATCAATTACTCTGCCAAACTGGTCGGAGGTAAAAAAGCTGTCTACCGCCCGGTTACTGTTCCCGTTAGAAACGAAGTAGCCCTTGAGGATATTATTTTTAAGCGTCAGTTTTTCAAGGTATAACCGCTCGGCCTTCCAGCGAACGTTGACCATTTTGATCATGTTTTCTACCTCCTCCGGCATTGGTCCAAACCGGTCCAGCACTTCCTGCCGGAATGCGGTCAACTCTTCTATGCTGGCTAAACTGTCTAATCGAGTGTACAGTGCCAGCCGTTCGGAGATATTGGACACGTAACGTTCAGGAATAACGACGGGCAAATCAGTTTCGATTATCGTGTCAGGTAACGTTAGGTTAAGGTCGCCGGGTTTGGTCTCGAACAGGTCTTTAAACTCGCTTTCCCGCAGTTCCTGCACGGCCTCATCCAGCACTTTATGATACATTTCGAAGCCAAGATCATTGACGAAGCCGCTTTGTTCGGCCCCCAGCAAATTACCCGCTCCCCGAATATCGAGGTCGCGCATGGCGATTTTAAAGCCTTCGCCGAGGTCCGAAAAATCTTCTAAAGTCTGAAGTCGTTTGCGGGCATCGGAGGTCAGCACCGACGGCGGGGGTGTCAGTAAATAACAGAAAGCTTTACGGTTAGACCGCCCCACCCGGCCGCGCATCTGGTGCAAATCCGACAAGCCGAAATGATGAGCGTTGTTGATCAGAATCGTGTTTGCGTTGGAAATGTCCAAACCCGATTCGATGATGTTTGTAGATACCAGCACGTCGTAGTCTCCTTCGATGAAGCGCGTCATCATCCGTTCGAGTTTATGGCCTTCCATCTGCCCGTGGGCCACGCCAATGCGGGCTTCGGGCACGAGTCGCATAATCAGGTTGCCGATGGACTCAATGTCGTTGATGCGGTTGTGGACGAAGAACACTTGCCCGCCCCGCCGTACTTCGTAACTGATGGCATCGCGAATTGTAGCTTCGTTGAATGGATGCACCTCCGTTGTGACGGGTTGCCGATTGGGTGGGGGCGTGGCAATCACGGATAAATCACGTGCCCCCATCAGCGAGAAGTGCAGCGTCCGGGGGATGGGCGTTGCCGTCAGCGTCAGCACGTCGACCTCAACGCGCATCTCTTTCAGCCGGTCTTTGGTTTTCACACCAAACTTTTGTTCCTCGTCGATAACCAGCAGACCGAGGTCTTTGAACTTGATGTCTTTGTTCACAATCCGGTGCGTACCGATCAAGATGCCGATCTCGCCCGACGATACCCCTTTCAGAATGTCTTTCACCTGCGCAAGCGACCGGAATCGGTTGATGTAGTCGATTTTAACCGGGAAATTGGTCATGCGCTCGGTAAAGGTTTTGAAATGCTGCATGGCCAGAATCGTAGTCGGCACCAGCACCGCCACTTGCTTGTTGTCCGTAACAGCTTTGAATGCCGCCCGAATCGCAATCTCAGTTTTGCCAAATCCTACGTCGCCACAAATGAGCCGGTCCATTGGGTGTGGCTGTTCCATATCGTCCTTAACATCGTTGGTCGCCTTAGCCTGATCGGGCGTGTCTTCGTACAGAAACGACGACTCAAGTTCGGCTTGCAGATAGCTGTCACGACTATAGGCAAAACCCGGCGCGGTCCGGCGTTTGGCATATAGCGCAATTAGTTCGCGGGCAATATCCTTAACCTGTTTGCGAATGCGCGACTTCTTTTGCTCCCACTCCTGCGAGCCGAGCTTATTCATCATCGGCGGGCCACCTTCTTTGCCGCTATACTTAGCGATCTTGTGAAGGCTGTGGATGCTGACCAACAAAATGTCGTTATCGCGGTAAATAAGCCGTATAGCTTCCTGCTCGTTGCCCGCGTTGTCCACGCGTTCCAGGCCCGCAAATCGGCCGATGCCGTGGTCCACGTGAGTTACGTAATCACCGGGTTGCAGCGTTTTTAGTTCGCGCAGCGTGAGAGCCTTGGACTTTGAAAATTTGTCCTGAACGCGATATTTATAGTAGCGGTCGAAAATCTGGTGATCGGTGAAGCAGGCAATCTTCAGGGCATCGTCCATGAACCCTTCGCGCAGACCGATGTTCATCGGCTGGAATTTCACGAACGGGTCAAGCTCCTCGAAGATTGTCCGTAGTCGGTCGAGTTGCTTGAGTGATTCAGCCGCAATAATGTTCGTGTAGCCCCGCGATTGATTCTCGCCGAGTGTGTCGATCAAGCGTTTGAAGTCTTTGTTGAACGATGGTTGCGGCTTGGACTGATACTGCTGCCGACCGCTGGTTTTGAAGTAGAATTTGCGGCCGAACTCAACCGTCCTGAATCCTTTGAGTTGATTTAGAAATGTCCGGCGGGTCTCGAACAAATCGGTCGGGTCCAGCACAACCTGAATGCCCCCGCTGTTGGCTAATACCGACTCAAAGCTTTGCTCAGCTTTCTCGTAACACTTTTCAATAATTTCGAGTGTGAACTCAACATCTTTAGTCCAGATCGTTGTTGTGTCGGGCAGAAAGTCGAGGAATGGTTCGCGGCTCTCCTCGGTAAACTTGGTTTGGATATTCGGGATGACGTTGATGAAATCGACCGCGTCGGTGGAGAGCTGTGATTCGGGGTTGAACTTGCGTATGCTCTCGACTTCATCGCCGAACAGGTCGATCCGAAACGGAAACTCGCTGGCAAACGAAAACACATCGATGATGCCGCCCCGCACGGAGAACTGCCCGGCTTCGTAAACAAAATCAGTTTTCTCAAACTCATAGTTTTGAAGCAACTCCGACACAAAATTGGTGTCTAACTTCTCTCCTACCCGAATCGTGAGCGTGTTCGCCTGTAATGATCGTTTGTTGATTACTTTCTCGAACAGAGCCTCGGGGTATGTCACCATTAGCAACCCGTTCTTAGGAGCGGGGTTGAGTTTGTTCAGAACCTCCGCCCGCATCAACACGTTGGCGTTCTCTATCTCTTCGTATTGATACGGCTTCTTATACGACATCGGGAACAGCAGTACCTCGCGGCCGAGCAGGTTCTGCATATCGTTGAAAAAGTAAGCAGCTTCGTCACGGTCGGTCAGTACGTACAGGTGATTACCGCCCACGGATTTGAAAATGGCTGATGCCAGCACCGCGTCTAAACTCCCCGCCAATCCTTTTATCTGTAATCGCTGCGGCTCGTTCGATGGGGCATGGCCGAAGGGTTCGGCCAATGCATTGATGAAGGTATCGTCGGTGTATAAACCGAGTAATTCATTTGGTTTCAAGCGCGGTTGGAGTTGTATGAACGAACACGAAAAGCCGCTGGAAGACTTCTTCCGGCGGCACACACGGGTAACAGCGGGTTTTGAAAATTTGTTGCTGGGAAGATTTCCTGAATCGCCAGCGATAGTGCTTCTGCCGATCCGCTGTGTGCCGTGCAGGAGATGCTAATCCAGTTCGCTCAACATGTCGTAGTCAATGCTTTCCTGCTCCAACATTTTGCGAATACGGGGGCTATCTTCAAAAACAATAACAATATCTTTTTTGTCAGGCCCCTCGTCATCTACCCATTTCCAGTCTTCCGCCGTTGCATCGAGCATGTTCAGAATACTGATCATCTTAGCCGGGTCCCGCTCCTTACTGACCAACTCATTTGTATTCGTGAAGTACAGCACGATCCGTTCGTCCTCGAGCCACTGTAAATCGTTAAGTGCTTCGTTCAGAGTTTCGAGCGTAAAGCCGAAGTCGGGGATTTCAAGCAGGTCCGCCATCTCCTCATAAAATTGCCGAAGCGTTGTTGCTTTCTGACCGTCGATGTGCGCGATGAAATAGTCAGCATAGCGATTCTCAAGTTCGCGCTCAGACTGGCTGATGAGGATGTTTGGCGTCATGGGCTTTTATGGAATAATCCGGTTCGGATGCGGTCAAAATGGAAGTTCCACGTGGAACTGATAATCAAACAGTTATGCTATTATGTAACCAGCCAAACTCCGGTTACTTGTATGTTTTTTGGGTGAAAGTGACGTAAAAGTACGAGTTGTACAACCAAAAAAAAGCCCTCTGTCGGGAGGGCTATAGAGTCAGTTAGTTCAGGGAGAAAAGAGGTATCCGGGCCGCCACCATATTGTGAAACATTAACTCTGTGATCATTGGGGTCATGTACTTGATAAGCGGAAACTCAGCGACCGACTCCAATACTTCCGTCTCCGAATCAGCTTTAAAAACGCACCACAATTTCTGACGGTCGACCGAAAGTGAATACGAAAGCAGAAATCCCCTCTCCATTAACTCCTCCACCTTAGTCCGTTGGGCAGGAATCCGGTTTGCGAACCCTTCGTCCATAACGGTCGGAAGGTCAAATTCAACCATGTACTGGCTCATACGTGTTGTCGTTAAGTGGTTGCCGGACTGGTTAAACTAACCGCTCACCAGCTATCAGCAAATTAACGATGTTTAGTTCATCTTCGTTAATGGTGTGCGGAAAATCAGGGTACAACTTTACCGTTACCGTCGCCCCCATCCGTTCGAAAACTTTCTCTGATTCCAGAACCCGCTCCTTGGGAATGTGCGCGTCGGTGTCGCTGCAACCTAAAAAAACCGGCGTGTTCGCAAACGTACCGTCGTAGTCCCGCACCGATCCTGCCGGACCAATCAGCCCGCCACTCAACCCGAAAACCCCGCCGTATTCCATTGCATTGCGGGCCACAAACTCAAGCACCAAACACGCGCCCTGCGAGAAACCAAGCCAGTAAATCTGCGATGGCTTAACGTTGTAGTCCGATTGCAGCCGGGCGCGCAGGCTCGTCAGTACCTGCAACGCCGACGATAAATGCGGTTCATTATCAGTTAAGGGTTTCAGGAACGAATAAGGATACCACGAACTACCGGTTGCTTCGGGCGCAACGAACGCAAACGCATCGCCCCCCATCCGCTCTGACAACGATAGTATATCGGCCGCTGACCCGCCCCGCCCGTGAACCATCACCATCACTTTGGTGGCTTCGTTCAGAGGTTTCCCGGCTGTAAGGAAGTTGTTTGGGTTGTGAATCATAATAAATACAGAAAAACCTAAACGCAAAGGAGCAGAGATTGCGCAGAGAACACGGAGAACTCTGTTTCACTCTGCGTAACCTCCGCTTCTCTGCGTTTAAACTCATTTGACACTAATCTCCGGTAGTTCTGCTTCGACTTTTGCCCGGCGCGACTCATACTGCGGGGGTAGCTTCAATGCCGTACCCAATCCGGCAAGCGACTCATCGACCGTGAAGCCCGGCGGGTTAGTCGCGATCTCGAACAGTATTCCACCTGGCTCCCGGAAATAGATGCTGTGAAAATACTGCCGGTCGAGCACGGTGGTGGGGTGGAAACCAGCTTCTGTTAGTTGCGCCCGAATTGTGAGCTGCGTCTCGTCCGAATCGGTAGAGAAAGCAACGTGATGGACCGACCCGGCCCCCTGCAATGCCCGCCCGTCGTTCGGCGAGTGAAGCACGTCGACGTAGTTGCCCGGTCCGCCGGTGCCCGCCCTGAACCGGAAACGGCCCTCCTCCTCCCCTACCAGCGTGTGCTGCATAGTTTTGGTGAGCAGTTCAATGGTCTGATCGGGGTTTGCTTCGTTCAACGTGACGGTGTGAAAGCCACGCACGGCGTACTCGACCGGAATCTGCCCGTTGTCCCAGCCCGGCCGCTTATCTTCCTCATTAAAAACGAGTTCAACGCCCGCCCCGTCGTGGTCCTCGA
>JAYTAC010000617.1:0-1102 GCA_043737755.1 Spirosoma sp. | reverse complement strand
CAGTCATTTACCGAACCGGGCGTAACCTGTTTTCCATTGTCGGCAGCCATTCGCTCCGGGGCGGGTCCAAAAACCGGGGGCAGATGCAGTTCGACTGGACGTTTCCCGTGACGGGTAACCTGCGGGGCGACCTTCAGATTCTGCACGGCTACGGCGAAACGCTGATTGACTATAACCACCGGCAAACGACAATCGGATTAGCCGTTTCGCTGGTCGACTGGCTTTGATAAATCAATACGATTCAACAACCTATTCATTCTGTAAAGATTTAACCTGCTCCATGAAGACGTTCCTTACCCTAATTACCCTTGCTAATCTATTGGTTGGCTCCGCATTGGCCCAGACGAACCGTCTGAAACCCGGCTTCGACAAGGCTGAGTACATAGAAATGCTCAAAGTAGCCGGTGGTTTCATGGATACCGTCACCATTGGCGACCCCGCGACCTGCAGGCGTGTGTACCGGTCGCCCATCGTGGGGTTGGACAACAAATGGGATTTGTGGCAGCGCAACGATGGCGTGGGCATCATCAGCCTGCGGGGTACGACGCTGAACGCCGTGAGCTGGCTCGAAAACTTCTATGCCGCCATGGTGCCCGCCACGGGGCAGTTGCAGCTTGGATCAAACGAAACCTTTGCCTATACATTAGCCCAGAATCCACGGGCGGCCGTCCACGCGGGCTGGGTAATCGGCATGGCGTATTTGGCCAAAGACATCATGCCTAAACTCGACTCGGCCGTAAAAGCAGGAACCCGCGAGTTCATCGTCACGGGCGACAGTCAGGGTGGGGCACTCGCTTTTCTGATGACCTCGTACCTGAACAGCCAGCGCGGTAACCGACTCCCCGCCGACCTGCGGTTGAAAACCTACTCCATTGCCGGACCTAAACCCGGCAACCTGTACTATGCCTATGAGTACGAAGCTATGACGCAGGGCGGCTGGGGGTTCAACGTGGTCAACTCAGCCGACTGGGTGCCCGAAATTCCGATGTCGATTCAGACAACCGACGACTTCAATCCAACAAATCCGTTTGTGGGTGTTCCGAACGCCATCCGAAGCCAGAAGTTTTTCAAACGCGTGGCGCTTAATTACGCGTTTGGCAAA
>JAYTAC010000616.1:0-1102 GCA_043737755.1 Spirosoma sp. | reverse complement strand
GTGCCCGTTTGAGCAGCACCGCCAATCCCCCCACGGCAAACGGCCGCAACTGCCCCGTCGTTGACCGGGTACCCTCCGGAAAAATCACAGCCGAGTGGTTTTTCTGCTGAATGTGTTTGCCCAGCCGCGCAATCTCCGAAATGGCCTGCTTCGCGTCGGTGCGGTCGATGAGGGCGGCTCCACTTTTGCGCAGGTTGTAGGAAATGCCCGGAATGCCGCGCGACAGCTCGATTTTGGAGACGAAAATAGGCGTGTGCCGACGCAGAAACCAGATGATCGGCGAAATATCAAACATACTCTGGTGATTGGCCACGAAAATAATCGGCCGGCCGGTGGGGAGGTCAGTCAACGGTCGATACCGGATGCGGCTGCCGGTCAGATACCAGCCGTAAGCAATGAACCCGTTCATCACGTCTACCGTTTTCTTGTGGGCATCTTTACCGAACAAATGAAATGCGCCGACTTGCAGGACGTGAAAAATCAGCAGCACTATTCCAAAATAAAGCAGATAAACGGTGCTCAGGGCGTAATCCAACAGTTTTTTCATACGAGCCGTTACGGTACGGCAGCTATTGATTGGGGTCCAAAAGTAGCTATCAACGGCTTTTCATCCGGCAGAAAAAGGTGAACCCAGCCAAATGTGCCCCTTATTTTAACCGTACCTTGCCGAAAAATACATCAACCGTTTATCCTTTATCAATTTAGACATGATTTTATCAGGCAGCCGGTTGGACGTGATGCGTTTCGTCGGCGAAAAAATAGACGCCCTGATGGGTGAGTACCTCAAACCCATCGAAACCAACTGGCAGCCGACTGACTTTCTGCCCGACACTACGCACGAGAATTTCCTGGACGAGGTCAAACTGCTCCGCGAAAGCACCCGCGAACTGCCCTACGACTACGTGGCCGTGCTCATTGGCGACACCATCACCGAAGAAGCTTTACCGACTTATGAGTCGTGGCTGATGGACATGGAAGGCGTCGAACAGGGCAACGCCAACGGCTGGAGCCGCTGGATTCGCGCCTGGACAGCCGAGGAAAACCGCCACGGCGACCTGCTCAACAAGTTTCTGTACCTGTCGGGACGGGTGAATATGCGGGC
>JAYTAC010000615.1:0-3116 GCA_043737755.1 Spirosoma sp. | reverse complement strand
CCGACGCGGCTTCGACCATCTCGGCAATGTGCGCCCCACCCACGCGGCAGGCCGTTTCCAGAAAATACAGTTCACCGTCGTGGTCGCCCCGGATGTACTCGGAGTGGGAGGCACTGTGGCGCATCCCGAAGGCTTCCAGTACCTCGTTGTTCAGTTGCCGGATGGCGGCCACTTCGGGCAGGTCGTTGGGCAGGGTGCCGGTGCGGAACACCCCGCCCCCGTGCGCCACCTCCATCGGCGTAGCCACATACTGACTCACGCGGGTGAACACGGCTTTGCCCTCCAGCGACAGCGCATCGACGTGGTACACGCGCCCCGGCTTAAAACACTCGATCAGGTATTGATGCCGATTGTCGCCCAGCGAATGAATCACTTCCCAGGCTTCGTCTAACGAATGCACTTTGCGGATGCCGGTTGTGGAGGCTTCGGCGCGGGGTTTGATGAGCCACGGAGACTCGGTCGTTTGCAGAAAATGCGTGACGGTTTCGTCGTGGAAGATCGGGCTGAACGCGGGGACCCGGATACCGGCTGCGGTTGCCCGCATTCGCATCGCCAACTTGTCGCGGAAGTAGCGGGCGGTGGTTTGGCCCATGCCGTCAAGGCGGAACGTCTCGCGGATGAGTGCCCCTTTCTCCACGTCGAAATCGTCCAACGCCACTACCCGGTCAATTTGGCGTGACCGCATCACGTGGGCCAGACCCGTCAGCATTTTTTCTAAGTCCTCGGGCGCGTTGCTCGGCGACGGCAGGTAGAAAATATCGTCGATGGACTCACGGGGCCAGTCGGCGTGGGCTAATTTCTGATCGGTCAGCAGGTAAACGGTGTTACCCAATTCTTTGCAGGCCCTCAGAAAGTCCTGTCCCTTATGAAACGTGGCGATGCAGAGGAATGACAGGTGGCTCATGGGAAGGGGGTGGTTATTTCGGTCAAGGGAGTGAAAAAGATGTACCACAGAGCGGTCCCGCCGTCGCGGCACAGAGGACACGGAGCAGAATAATTCATCGACGTCAACTCTCTGTATTCTTTGTGCCGCGACGGCCGGTACGCCGGGGCGTGACCGCTCTGTGGTAGATTTTCTGTAGGTCAACCCCGGTTCCACAAACTACACCACATTCCGCAGATAATCAACCAACAGCCGGATGCCGAAACCCGTCGCATTCTTTTGGGAGCCGAATTCGGTGTTGGCGAAGGCCATCCCGGCAATGTCCAGATGCGCCCAGGCCGGGTGCTTCTCGGTGAAGAATTCGAGGAATTTTGCCGCGCTGATGGACCCGGCAACGGGTTTGCCGCTGAAATTCTTGACGTCGGCCACGTCCGATTTGATGTCTTCGTTGTAGTCGTCCCAGAGCGGCATTCGCCAGAGTCGTTCGCCGGTGCGGGTGCCTGCTTCGGCAAGTTGGGTGGCTAATTCATCGTTTTTTGTGAACAGCCCGGCCGCGTGGTAGCCCAAAGCGGCAATGACGCTGCCGGTGAGCGTGGCGAGGTCAATCACGACGTCGGGCCGGAAATTGCGGAGCAGATACCCCAGACCATCGGTCAAGATTACGCGCCCCTCAGCGTCGGTGTCGATGATTTCGATGGTTTTGCCGTTGTAGGCCGTAATCACGTCGCCGGGTTTGGTAGAGCGTCCGTCGGTCGAATTCTCCGTACTCGGAACGATACCAATCAGGTGAACGGGCAATCTGAGTTTTGCGGCTGCTTCGAGCGCACCCAGCACGGCCGCTGCCCCGCCCATGTCGCTTTTCATCAGGTGCATGTTCGCCGACGCTTTGATCGACACTCCGCCTGTATCGAACGTCACGCCCTTGCCGACCAGACCAACCGTGACGGTCCGGCGATCCGGCGGGTTTTCGACGCCTTCGGGTTTGTATTCCATAACGATCAGCACCGGTGGCACGTCGCTGCCCCGGCTCACGCTCAGCAACGCCCCCAATCCCTGCCGTTCCAGTTCGGCTTTGTCCAGAATGGTCACGGTGTAGCCGTGCCGTTTCCCGGATTCCACGGCCCGGTCGGCCAGCGTTTGCGGGGTTTTGTAGTTGGCGGGCGCGTTCATCAGGTCGAGCATGTCGCGCTGCGTATACGCTACCGCTTCGGCCCGTGTCAGCGCGTCCTGTGCAGTTTGCTGCTGATTGGCCCGAACGTAGAGCGTTAGCTGCCCGTCGTCTCCGTAGAAAGTGGGTGCGTCGGTTTTATCGGTTTTGTACAGGCCGAGATCATAGCCCCCCCCCAGGATTCCCAGCACTATTGGCTCTACAAGTACCGCGTCGTCAAACGCCGACAGATCAACGCCAATCTGGTCAGACAGCTTCTTCCTGTGATCGAAGAACAGCTTTCGGAATGCCCGCAACCAATCCATCGGCTGGGGATTGGTGCCCAATCCGAGCAGAAACGTACGTTGCCCGTCGGGACGATAAACCGGCAGTAACTCATTGGCATCGGCCGCGAAATCGCGTTGCAACACCGCCGGAGATAAGTTGAGTCGCTGCCCGATTTCAGCTAACCGGTCGGCCAGCGCATCAGACTGAACGACGGGAATGATAAGGTCGCCCGTGGTAGGGGCGGACGGAGTTTCGATAAAAATTTGCATTTGATTGGGGTGAAAGTAAACGGGCCGGAGTTATGCGACATGTTCGCCATAGAACAGCCATTCGATGGCGCGGGGAAACTCGCGGCTCCAGTGAATTTCTTCGTGGGTGCCTTCGGGCAGCACCGATATATGTACGTCGATGGGATTGCCGCCGTACTGCTGTTTAAGGAGTGATTCTTTAAAGCGTTCGAGATTGGGCACCATGTACTGGCTTTCGGCTTCGCCCCCGTAGACGAACACCCGCATCGGCACGGGGGCCTGAAACCGGATGGCGTCGAAGTAAATTTTGGGCGAAATCCAGAGCGACGGTGAGAACACCATCAGCCGCCCGAACACGTCGGGGTGCATCATGCCGCCGTAGAGACTAATCAGCCCGCCCAGCGAACTGCCGCCAATGCCCGTATGTTCGGCGTCGGGCAGGGTGCGCAGGTTGGCGTCGATAACGGGTTTGAGCGTTTCGCGGATGAACTTAAGGTAGTCCCGCCCTTTGCCGCGCCCCGCCTGACGGGTCTTCTCGACGGTATATTCC
>JAYTAC010000614.1:0-1104 GCA_043737755.1 Spirosoma sp. | reverse complement strand
AGCGTTTGGCCGAACCACCCGCCCGTCACAAAATCCATCCGTCCATCGGCGTTGACATCCATCGGAATCGTGGAAAAATCATCGTAATACTGATCGTGCCGAACCTGATTTCCAATCAGATACCGCTGCCGAAACCGGGGACCTTTATACCAGAAATCACCCGACACAATATCGAGCGTGTCGTTCCGGTCCACGTCGAACACGGCCACGGATTCGTAGCTTTCAGCCGCCACGAAATAGCGGGTAAACCGAATGGTCGGCTCCGGCGCAATCAGGCCGCTGCCAACAAGTCCAATCAATAAAATTCCGGTGATGCGGGGCATGGCGAAGGAGTTGAAAGAAGGTCAAGACAGGTAACGCATTTTTTTACCGTACTTTATACTTTCCCCTGCTCAACAATGATTACCCGCATTTTTCTGATTGTATCGGTCCTGCTTGGCTGCCAGGCGGCTCCCCCCTTTCGCTACACCGGCCCGAAATTGAAAGGCGTCAACCTCGTGGCTCCTCCACGTCGGCCCGACTCCACGGCACTCGCTCCCGTGCGGACAATGGGGGGCGAATGGGTAGCCATCGTACCCTACGGCTTCTGCCAAAAAGGCGATCCGCACTTTTTCTTCAGCGAGAACCGACCCAAAAAGAGCGAAAAATACGGGCAGTGGTGGGGCGAAACCCCGGCGGGCGTGGCCGAAACGGTGCGGATGGCACGGATGCAGGGACTGAAAATTATGCTCAAACCCCACGTCTGGATGCAGGGCGGCTCGCACCTCGACCTCGAATTCACGACCGAAGCCGGCTGGCAGTCGTTTGAACGCGATTACAGCCATTATGTGCTCTATTTCGCTAAAATTGCTGATTCACTGAATGTTGACCTGTACTGCATCACCACCGAACTCGACCGCTTCGCTATCGCCCGGCCCGCGTTCTGGTCGTCGCTGATCGGGCAGGTACGCCAGATTTACAAGGGAAAACTGACCTACGCAGCCAATTGGGATCGCTACGAGAAAGTTCCGTTCTGGAGCCAGTTGGACTACATCGGCGTGGATGCCTACTTTCCCCTTTCCGACGCCCGTGAGCCGTCGGTGCGCGACATGGCGCGGGGCTGGA
>JAYTAC010000613.1:0-7661 GCA_043737755.1 Spirosoma sp. | reverse complement strand
CCCAGTCGGCGTCAGTACCGGTCGTACTCACCTTCAGTTTGGCCATAATTTCACCCCCCAGCGTCATATCCTCGGTCAGCACGTCGGTCTGGAACACCAGCACGTCGGGTCGGCGACCGGCAAACCGCTGATCTTCCGACATGTAGTTAAACGGCGTGAAGCCCTGCGTCGTCGTAATGTCTTCGGTGTAGGGCACGGGCTTCATCGGGTCGCTGACGAACTCGCTGTAGCCCTTCGACCCGGCTTGCTGCGCTAATTTACCGGTGCTGGCCAAATAGTACGGCACAGTTTGCGCCGTGGGCGCGGGCCATTTGTCGAAGGTACGCCACTCGTTGCGGCCGGTGTTGAAGAGGTACGCTTCGGGCAAACCGGATTTACCGTCGCCCGCGCCCTTCAGAAAGTGATTGAAAAATTTCGCTTCGATATTCTTTTGGTAGAACGTGGCGATGCTGTCGCCAAAATACACGTTGCTGTGCATGGTGTGGCCCGTTTCGCGCGCCCACCGGCCGTGCCCGAACGGGCCCATCACGAGCGTGTTGTAGGTGCCGGGGTTGTTCTTTTCAACGGTTTTGTAGATGTTCAGCGGGCCGTACAAATCCTCGGCGTCGAACCAGCCGCCAACGGTCATCACAGCGTGTTTGATGTTGTTGAGGTGGGGAATGATGCTCCGTTTCTGCCAGTAGTCGTCGTAGTTCGGGTGTTCGATGGTCTCCTGCCAGAAGAAATTATCCTTGTAGTATTTGTTCGCGTTTTTGAGCGGGCCGAGGTCATACTGAAACTGGAAGCCGTCTTTGGAACCGGTTTTAATAAATGCGTCATCATACCACGCGTTGGTGGTTGGGCCGGGCGTTTGAATGCCAAACACCGGATACGTAAACAGATACGCCTGAATAAACGCCCCGTTATGGTGAAAATCGTCGAAGTAAAAGTCGGACACCGGTGCCTGGGGCGACGACGCTTTCAGGGCCGGGTGCGCGTCCACGGCTCCAGCAATGGTGTAGAAACCGGGGTAGCTGATGCCCCACTGCCCCACGCGGCCGTTGTGGTTGGGCACGTTTTTAAGCAGCCACTCGATGGTGTCGTAGGTATCGGAGCTTTCATCGGGTCCCAACGCTGAAGCGGTGGGCTGATAGGCACCGGGCTTGTCTACGCTCACTTTGCTGCCCGCGCGGGCTGGTTTGGCGTCGGGGACGTTGGGGGTCATGTTGGTCCAGGTGCCCTCCGACGCCCAGCGGCCCCGCACGTCCTGATACACGAAAATGTATTTGTCGCGCATCAGCGTTCCCGATGGTCCCACCGAGCCGGGGTAAGCATCGGCACCGTAGGGCGCCACGCTGTAGCACGTTCGCTGCATCAGGAACGGGTATTTCATTGTGGCGTCCTTCGGAGCATCTTTCAGAGCGTCTTTGGGGACGTAAACGGCCGTGTGCAGCTTGGTGCCGTCGCGCATCGGGATTTTGTACTCGAACTTCTGAAAATTATCGCGGACATAGTTTCCGGCGGGGGTTGTCTGCGCCAGCAGCGGACGGAACACCGATAGGGCAAAAATGGCAGTTAGATATAGGGTATGTTTCATGGGGGCAGAAAAGATGACTGATCAAAGATACGCGGCAAAAACAAAAATGCCGGTAAAGGTTGCGTTCAGGAACGACATACCTTCAACCGGCATTCAACTTACCAATCTACCCTCTAACCGACTCGTTACTTTTTGCAGAATTCTTTTCCTCTGATCTTAACCAACCAGTCGTTTTTGTCGATCAACTGATTAGGCTGTTCAAAGTTGAAACCCAGCACTTTCACCCGCAGGTCGTAGCGTTGGCCTCTGGTTGCTTTGTAGGTCGTTCCCCGCAGCAGGTCTTTCTTAATGTCTTTCCGGTCGAGGGTAACCAAATCCTGCCACCCACTTGTCCCGGCCGGGCGGAACTGCGCCACCACGCGCTCAGGCAGGATTTTCTCGTTTACGTTCTGGCACGGAAACTGAATCGTGAAGGTCATCGCCTGGGCCGTAGCCGGAATTTTCAGGGAGCGAACATCAATTTTGGTCTCCCCCTTGCATGCTTTGACAACCGGCGAGGTGATGAACTTGGTCAGGTTGGCCGGATTCTCATACACCCGCAGAATCACCGATCCGTCCTGGTCTAAGTTCGTCACACTGATCTCGGAATCGTCGATCAGTGTCCGGTAGAATGAAGCAGCCACCGCCTTGACCAAGCCGTCTCTGTTGACGTACAAAACCTGGCAGTAGAAAGGTGCGTCGTAGTCTTTGAAGTTGCTCTTCACCTCAAACGTCACCCCCTCCTTACAAACCTGCTTTCTGAAAGCAGCCACCCACGTCGACAGGTGAGGCAGTTGGGCAACGCACTCCAACTGTCCCGTCCGGGCGTTTTTCTGAATCAATCCTTCAGCTTCCTGCTGCCATTGATCCGTGGCGGCATCGTAGCTGAACATCGGGATGGCGTTGCCGGGTTTAATCTGCTCACCAGTAGCCGGGTTGACCGTCTGTTGGTTGACCGCAAAGACCATTCGGACGGGCACAGAAAACGTTTTTACCGTCTTGTAATCGCTGTTGTGGATTTCGAGCGTCACCGCCCCCGCTATGTTGGTCAGTTGCTGCGCCCCATCCACTTCGCCGGGTGTCGTGGCCGCGCTGGCAAGCAGTCCGCTGCTGGGAAGGTCGGCGGCCGAGTTCACCACAACGGGCTGCATCCGCACCGTCAGGCCACCGTCAACGGGTTTGTACAACGCGTCTTTCAACAGTGCACCGGCCGGGATAGTCACCGTAGCCTGTATTGCAGCGTTGCCCGCTTCCGACGTTTGCAGGGTAAGCGTCGTTTTGAACGACCCACGGGCGTCACTCTGCGCTGTCATTTCCACAATGCCTCCGTTAGCCTTGTTGCCGGGCATCGTTATGGGAACCATGCGCTGGTTATTATCCGACAATGTAATCGGCCGCACAACCTCCATGAAGCCATCAGCGGTAGCCACGACCGTAAACCGAAGCGGATGCTCACTGTCGGGCGCAACCGATTCGACCGTTGCCAGTTTTAGGACGCCATCTTCATCGACACGGAAGTTTTTCGTGTTCAGGATCGTGACGACCTTGTCGGCATCGGGGCCGGTAACACGCACCGTAACGGACTTAGGAGCAACACCCGTCAGGGATTTGAACCGGAGTTCAACGTTGGTCGGCAAGGTTTCCTTCAGGCCCACGTCGACGTTTTCGACCGGATTCTGACAGGCGTACATCGTTGCCGTCAGGGCAAACAGGCTTAGCAAGACTCGTTTCATTCGGGTTTTTGTTTAAAAATGTGTACGTTAACTAAAAAGTGAATGGAGGGAATTCAAGGTCAGTCTGTAGTCGGTATCCGGTAGGCGCAGCCTTTTGCTGCCGCCCGACGAGCGTGTCCGAACGCTCGCTCTGCCTGCTCTCGTGAATACACCACTACCACGTCGCGGTCTGCTTCGCCCGGCTGATGATAGTATCGGGTTCGGTTAACCTGCCATCAAAAGTAATTTATGTTTTCTATTTCAGTATATTGTAAATATTAAATTAACTATAAATTTATTATTCGGTAGATATTTTAAGTTTCGGTTTAACAAAATCGATATTTCAGACAGAAACCGTAATCCAGCACGAACGGGTAATAGCCACACAATCAGTAGTAAATCATCATGTGAGGGCGCGTGGGCACCGTGACAGTCGGAGTTGGAAACAGTCACTTCATACATTATGGCAACGACAGACGCCGACAATGGGCATGCCTGATTGCATGCCCGTCGTCGGCGTCTGTTTTGAACCGTTCGTTACAACTGGAAGACTCTCGTCATCGGCACCCATTTCTGGCCGGGTTCAGCACCGGGCAACGCCTGCTGGTAGTGCCACATGAGCGTTTCCCACGCCTGCACGGCCGGGTTGGCAGAGTCCATGTCGGCTTTGCGGTCGAGGCTAAAATCATCCGTTGTGTCCATCACCAGCACCAATCGGTCCTCGACCCGGTAAATTTCCATCTCGGTTATTCCGGCGTCGCGCAAACTTTGCAGCACGTCCGGCCAAACGGCTTTATGATATCGGTCGTACTCGGCAATCAGAACCGGATCGTCTTTGAGGTCAAGGGCAAGGCAGTAGCGCATGAACCGGGATTTTAAGGTGATTTAGCTGATTTTCAAGATTACCAGCTTGAGATTTAGATCCTGAAAATCAGTTAAATCCTGTTTAAATCTTGGTTCAGACGGTAGCCGTTCATAGCGTAGAACACGATATACCCAAAGCAAACCAGCGGTACGACCAGGGCGTAGATAGCCCCAATGTCGAACAACGCTCCCGCTGCCAACGGCATCAGCGCCCCACCCACAATGCTCATAATGACCAACGACGACGCTATTTTCGATTCGGCACCCAGACTTTTGGTAGCTAATGCGAAGATGGTCGGGAACATGATCGACTGGAAGAAGTACGTGAAACTAAGCGCGATAACGGCCGTAACGCCCCCCGTCAGCATGGCCAGTACGATCATCGACACCGACCCGGCCGCGAACATGGCCAGCACCACGTTTGGCCGGATGCGCGTCATCAGGGCCGTGCCGATGAAGCGGCCAATCATCAGCAGCACCAAGGCAAACGACGCGTGGAAGCCCGCAATCTGCGTCGGCGACAGGTCCGTCGGGGAGCCGGTCAGGGCGTTGATGGCGTTCATGTAGCCCTCGGCCAATGCCCAGTGACCGTCGCGCGAGAGGTCGAGTTTAAGGTCGACAAAATACCCCCAGAGCGTAGCCTGCGCCCCCACGTTGGCAAACTGCGCCACCACGCCCAGTGCCAGATGGCGGTGCCGGAGGACGCTGAAAACGGGTATTTTTCCGGCGGCTTTCTCTTCCTCCGCCCCTACTTCGGGCATTTTGGTAATCACGAACAGCACGGCCATGAACGCAACGATCAGACCAATCGCCAGATACGGCCCCTGCACCGACAGGGCCTCCTGCACCCGAATGGCGTCAGCCGCTGCGGGGGCCATCGCCGTGAGCATCTCGGGTGTATATTCAGTGTCGGAGAAAATGAACAGCGCCCCGATAATTGGCCCCAGAATGATACTGATGCCGTTGAACGACTGCGAGAAGTTCAGCCGCCACTCCGATTTGGCCGGGTCGCCGAGCACCGTGACGTACAGGTTCGCGGCCGTTTCGAGAAACGCAATACCGCAGGCCATCGTAAAGAGCGCGAACAGGAAAAAGCTGTAGACCCGCGCTTCGGCCGCCGGGTAGAATAGAAACGCCCCGCCCCCGTAGAGCAGCAATCCCAGCAGAATACCGCGTTTGTAGCCGTATTTTCGCATGACGTAGCCCGCTGGCAGGGCCATGAAAAAATAACCGAGGTAAAACGCAAAATCGACAATGCCCGCCTGAAACCGGTTGAGGTCCAGCGCAATTTGAAACTGCTTGATGAGCGACCCGTTCAGGCTGTTGGCCAGACCCCACAGGAAAAACAAACTCGTGACGAGCGCGAAAGCAATGCCGACGTTGCCGACAGAGCCGGGCTTGACGGTAACGGGCGTTGTGGGGGCTGGTAGAGCCATTATTGGATTGGGGTTTAGGAAGGACAAAGAAACAGCTTAATTGGTGATGGCCCGGTCGAGGTGCGTGTAGCCACCATCGACGTGAATGAGTTGCCCGGTGGTGTGGCTCGACTGGTCGGACAGCAGAAACGCGACCATACCGGCGATCTCCTGCGGGGTGGTCATGCGGTTTTCGAGCGGGATTTTCGCGACGATCTGCCGGAGTTTTTCCTCGGGGTCGGGCAACGTGTTGATCCAGTTGGCGTAGAGGGGTGTCCAGCTTTCGGCCACGATCACGGCGTTGACCCGGATGCCGTAGGGCAGCAGTTCAACGGCCCACTCGCGGGTCAGGGCATTGCGCCCGCCGTTCGCTGCCGCGTAGGCCGACGTGCCGCCCTGTCCCGTTTCGGCCACTTTGGAACCGATGTTGACAATGGGACCTTTCGACAGTTTCAGGGCGGGCAGGGCGTGGTGGGCCATCAGGTAATAATGCACGACGTTGCGGTGCAGCGACGTCATGAACGCATCATAGCTGCCGTTTTCCAGCCCGACGCCATCGTTCACGCCCGCGTTATTCACCAGCCCGTCGATCCGCCCAAACTCCGCCATCGTCTGTTCAACGGCCCGTTGGCACTGCTTCGGATCGGTGAGTTCGGCCACGAACTGATGCGCCTGCCCGCCCGCTTGTGTGATTGCATCGACGGCCCGCCGGTTATCGTCTTCGCTGCGGCCAATGATGACCGGAATCGCCCCTTCACCCGCCAAAACGGTGCTGATACTCTCGCCGATTCCCTTCGCCCCGCCCGTGACGAGAATGATTTTGCTGCGTAAATTCAGGTTCATGGGTGCTTAAAAAGACAAAAGGAGAAAGGCCCGATCAGGCCATTTCTCCTTTTGTCTTTTTCTCACTGCAACAATCGATTCAACTACGGCAGATTGGTTGTGATGCGGTATCCTGGTGATACGGCATCACTACTTAAACAGGGCCAGTGCTTTGATGAACGTTTGCGAAACGCCCCAGGCCAGCGGAATGCCGACGAATGCCCAGGACAGAAACAGTTGAATCGGCGAGGTTTTGTTTTGATCTTCCATGCGTTCGGTTTGGTTAGAGGGCTTGTAGGGCTTCTTCTTTCTTGACGTGGTATTGGGCGGCAACGGGGCGCACCAGCAGATTGGCGACGAAGCCGACTACCAATAAGCTCGCCATGATGTACATGGTCGTGTTGTAGGCGTTGGCTTTGGCAACGTTCTCGGCTAATCCGGCGGCAACGCCCGCTTTCACCTGATAGTCACGCAGTTGGGTCACGATAGTGGGTCCCAGAATAGCCGCCGTGCTCCAGGCCGTCAGCAGCCGCCCGTGGATGGCTCCCACCTGCATGGTGCCGAACATGTCGCGCAGGTAAGCCGGAATGGTGGCGAAACCGGCTCCGTACATGGACAAAATCAGGCAGAAAATACCGACGAACAGGGCGGTGCTGCCCATCTGTCCCGTGGTAGGGATAAGCGCGTAGAGCAACGCGCCGAGACCGAGGTAGATCATGTAGATCACCTTGCGCCCGGTAATGTCGGAAACAGACGACCATGCAAACCGACCGGCTAAGTTGAATAAGCTCAACAGACCCACGAACCCGGCCGCTGCTTCAGGCGTGATGCCCCGTCCTACACCCATGCTGGCATCCGAGAAAATTTCCTGAATCATGGGCGACGCCTGCGAGAGCACCCCGATACCGGCCGTTACGTTCAGGCACAGAATAGCCCACAGCAGCCAGAACGGGCGGGTTTTGATGGCGGTATCGGCATCCACGTTCGCCATCGTGATCATCTTGTTGGTACTGGTCAGGGCCGGGGTCCAGCCTTCGGGTTTCCAATCATCAGCCGGTACGCGGGCGGTGATGGCACCAAACAGCATGAAGCAAAAATAGATGACGCCCATCGCAATCAGCGTTTGGGTCACGCCCATCGAGGTGGGTGTTTTGAAGTGGTTCATCAAGTTTACGGCCAATGGCGAACCGATCATGGCGCCCCCGCCGAAGCCCATGATGGCCATGCCCGTTGCCATGCCGGGGCGGTCGGGAAACCACTTGATGAGCGTCGACACGGGCGAGATGTACCCCA
>JAYTAC010000612.1:0-1106 GCA_043737755.1 Spirosoma sp. | reverse complement strand
ATTATGTGGAGCGGAAAGAAAAGTATGGAATACCGATGCCTCATGCTTGTTGGTAACGCTCAACCGGGTTCTGGTGAACGTTTACCCCTTGTTGTACGCGAAAGTAGCACTTCCGGTCGACAAGTCTGTGCCAATGTTATCTTGTAGGCTGTTGCTGCCGGGAAGACTGCCACACTTTACGAATGCTGACGAACGTGCCGACGCCATTTTGGTAAAGCGTACCGGCATCGACCGCCACACTGCCCGAGAGTTGCAGGCCACCCAGTACCGACAGGGGTACAGCCAGCCCAAAATAACTCGAAAACTGATCGCGGGCGGGCTGGTAGGGATTGTCATAAGTACCGAGGTTGCGGCTGAACGACGCCTTTGCCTGGTAGGTAACCAATCCAGTCAGTGCCCGGCTGCGTAGGGGCAAACTTCCTGCCAGTCCCACGTGAGCCACCATCACCCGGTTGTTGACGGTAAACGTGCCGTATGGATATTCGCCGGTGGGACCCAGAGCCGGTGGAATAAACGGTGTGCCAATCGTACGCTGCCGATAGGCCCACCCGTCCCGAAACTGCTGGTGGTTGAAATACGTGTCCTTACCACGCAGCAACGCATTATCGATAATAAACTGCGGCCCGCCCTGACTGGTCGTGTTCAACACCTCGAACAAAATATCCCGGATGATGGCGTTGGGGTTATTTCGGCGGATGCGCAGCCCGTTCAGCCCGTCGGCAATGTTGATGAACGAGGCCAGCGATCCATCCTCGAACAAACTCTGCCGGTAGGCATAAATCGTGTGCCGGACTAAATCGACTTCCAAGGCTAAGTCGATGGAGCCGAGGTGGTTGCCAACGCGGTTCGTCTGGTCGAAATACGTGTATTTGGTGGTGTCGGTACGGCCCTTGTTGATGCCGGTTACGACGTAGAAATAGTCGACCAGGCCCGACGGCAGCTTACCCCCAACAGGAATCGTACCCGTAATACCGCTCCGGTCGGACGCCCGCCCGCCCCAAACGACCTGGTGATTGAAGCCCCCGTACAGCCGCACGGTGCTGTTGGCCCGGCCAATGCGCATATACAGCGATTTCTGGTGGAGCATCGTATTGTTGATGTAGCCG
>JAYTAC010000611.1:0-1108 GCA_043737755.1 Spirosoma sp. | reverse complement strand
GCCAACACGATTCTGCGTCACAGCGAGGCTCCGGGCGGTATCGACCAGGCGATGTTCCGGATGGACAATGCCGCCCTGCCCCACACCAAACTCATGCGGTCCATCGAGTTGATTGGCACCCGCATTGCCCCGCTGCTCACCCGTCAGCCTGCTTGGCATGAACTTTTGCCGGAGCGGGTATACCATCAGCGGTTGTACCTTTGTCGTACGCAACAAACGCGGGTTTCTGCCCGTTAGCGAACTAAGATTCTATTGTAAAATACGACCTCGTGAAAAGATGGATTGCTATCGGTCTCGTCGCTCTGGTACTCGGCGGGATAATCGTGTACAATAAAGTACTGCACCCCGCTCCCGGAGCCGGTGGACCGGGGTCTGGGGGCGGTGGTGGCACTAAAGGAGCCGGTGGCAAAAGTGGCGCGGCTGGTCCCGGTGGAAAAGGGCAAACACTTTCCATAAACGGGTTTGTGGTGGTGAGCCAGCGACTCAAAGAAGACATCGTGTCCAGCGGTTCGCTGCTGGCCGCCGAACAGGTCGACATTTACCCCGAAATATCAGCCCGCATCACCCAGCTAAACATCCGCGAGGGTCAGCCCGTAACAAAAGGTGCTCTGTTGGTGAAGCTCTTCGACGCCGATTTGCGGGCGCAGTTGCAGAAACTCCAGGCCCAGGCCGACAACGCCCGGCGCACCGAAGACCGCAACAAGCAGCTATTGGCGCGGGGCGGCATTAGCCAGCAGGAATACGACATCGTGACCACCAACCTGCGCTCCTCACTCGCCGACATCGACTTAGTGCGGGCTAATTTGCAACGCACCGAAATCCGGGCACCCTTTTCGGGCGTCATCGGCCTGCGCAACGTCAGTGCCGGGGCGGTAGTGTCGCCCGGTACGCTCATTGCCCGGCTGCAACAGATCACCTCGCTCAAACTCGATTTCTCGATCCCCGAAAAATACGGTCAGTCAGTGCGCAACGGCAGCCCCATTTCATTTTCCGTCGACGGGTCCCGCGAGCCGAGTCAGGGGGTGGTGTATGCCATCGAGCCGGGCGTGGAAGAGCAAACCCGCAACCTGCGCATCCGGGCCAGAGTCAACAACACAACGGCCAAATT
>JAYTAC010000610.1:0-1110 GCA_043737755.1 Spirosoma sp. | reverse complement strand
TTTGCGTGGCCGACGGTTACCGGGGGCAGCAGCTCTTCGACCGGATGTACCAGCACCAGCGGGACACCTACGGGGATCGGTATCAACTGCTCGTCACCGATATCTCGGAGAAGAACCCCCGTTCGCTTCGCGCTCACGCCCGCGTCGGTTTCGAACCGCTGCACTCGTTTTACCACTCAAAATTAGACGAAACGTGGATAATCGTAGGGTGGGACTGGCAGCGGTAAACCCCGTCCGCAAATTTCGCACGGCATACATGGGAACAACGTATCTCTGACAGGCTGACCGCTCAATCGACAGCCCCGCAAAATCACCCGAACAAACTGAACGCTCTAAATACCGACTGATGGCCCGTTCAACATCAGCGCGTACCTGAAACAGGACGGTATTGAGCCCATCGGAGCGAATAATTGGTGTTGGAATGTCTGCCGGATTTTAGGCCGGTGAACCCTGATATAAACCAGTCATAAAGTATAACCAAATCGAATAAGTAGTTGTGGGGCAGCGGGGTACATTTGTTCAAAACTAACTCCCACAGCTAATGCGCATACCATCTCTTCTACTCCTTGGACTGATTACGCTGCTGCCCCTGCATGATATGGCGCAGGCGCAACCGAAAAAAGCCCCAACGACGGCGACCAAAGCCGCTCAGTTGCCGCCCGTCATCGACCGCGAATTGTTCTTCGGTGATCCCGAAATTTCGGGTGCCCAGCTCTCTCCCGACGGTAAGTTCATGTCGTTTATTAAGCCCTACAAAGGCACCCGCAACGTTTGGGTCAAAGCCATAGACGCGCCCTTTGCATCGGCCAAACCCATGACTGCCGACACCACCCGGCCCATCCGGGGGTATTTCTGGTCGCGGGATGGTAAGTACCTCTTGTTTTCGCAGGACAAGGGCGGTGACGAAAACTTCAACGTCTACGCCGTGAATCCGACCGAGTCGCTCAAAACGGGGCAGGACGTGCCAGCCGCCCGCGACCTGACAGGACTGAAAGGTGTTCAGGTACAGATTTACAATGTGCCCAAGTCAGACCCCAACACACTCTACATTGGTCTCAACGACCGCGATAAAGCCTGGCATGATCTCTACAAACTCAATATCAATACGGG
>JAYTAC010000609.1:0-3143 GCA_043737755.1 Spirosoma sp. | reverse complement strand
GAATCAAGACCGACCTCAATGTGATCAACCCCGGCAAAACGTATTTCCTCAAAAATACCAGCCCGAGCGATACGTCAGACTGGCAAAAAGGTGACCGTTTAGTGCAGGCTGACTTAGCCAAAACGCTGCAACGGGTTCAGCAGCAGGGCCGGGCGGGGTTCTACGAGGGCGAAACGGCGCGGCTGCTGGCCGATGAGATGAAGCGCGGCAATGGCCTGATTACCGAAGACGACCTCAAAAACTACCACGCTGTCTGGCGCGACCCAATTCAGGCCACGTATAAAAATTACAACGTGATTACCATGCCGCCGACATCCAGCGGGGGCGTGGCGTTGGTGCAGTTGATGCGCTTCACGGAGCCGTACCCGCTGCGGCAATGGGGCTGGAACCGCGACAGCACCGTGCAGGTGATGGTCGAAGCCGAACGGCGCGTCTATGCCGACCGTGCCAAATTCCTCGGCGACCCCGACTTCGTGAAAGTCCCGACCGATAAGCTGATGAGCGTCGATTACCTCAAAAGCCGCTGGACGGATTTCGCTTTCGCCAAAGCCACCGATAGCAAAGCCATCAAAGGCGGCATGGTGCCGGGCTACGAAAGTCTGGAAACAACGCACTTTTCGGTGGTTGACAAGGACGGGAACGCGGTCAGCATCACCACAACGCTCAACGGGGGCTACGGCAGCCGCGTGGTCGTGGGCGGGGCCGGTTTTTTCATGAACAACGAGATGGACGATTTCAGCGTGAAGCCCGGTGTGCCCAACATGTTCGGACTGATTGGCAACCAGGCCAACGCCATCGCACCGGGTAAGCGAATGCTGTCGAGCATGACGCCCACGATTCTGGAAAAGGACGGGAAGCTGTTTATGGTCGTCGGGACGCCGGGCGGCTCCACCATCATCACGGCGGTTTACCAGACGATTCTGAACGTGATCGAGCACGGTATGACGATGCAGCAGGCCGTCAATGCGCTGAAGTTTCACCACCAGTGGCTCCCCGACAAAACGATTTTTGAGAACGGTGCTTTCTCCGATACTACCGTTACGAACCTGCAAAGCCGGGGTTACGTACTCGAAAAACTTACCAACACCATCGGCCGGATGGACTGCGTCCTGATCCGCCCCGACGGTTCCTACGAAGGCGCGTCCGACCCACGGGCGGACAACACGGCAAGGGGATATTAAAAGGAGCGATGAATGATGGACCTTACAGCGCATTCATCATTCATCGTTTATCATTCCCTTCATCAACCCTTCCGCTTCTTTCATTTGTTTCTCGCTGTCGGCGGAGATGGTGAGGGCGAGGTTTTTGACGGCGGGGCTGTCGGCGTTTTTAGTCAGGCTTTTGGTTTTTCCGGTGGCCTGGTCGTTAACAAAAACTACGTCGCGCAGATACGCCCGGTCGAAATTCGGGCCCGTTTTCTCATCCCGCAGTTGGCCCAACCGTGTCTGACTATCGGTTGACAGCGTTTTGGGGAGTACGATAGTGAACGTCTGGGCGGCATCGGTGAGGGCTATTTCGCGGGTTCGCTGCTGGTCGATAGCCTGCCGGGCAAACGCTTTCACCGCCGGGTCAGTAGCCCGTTCGACGGCCAGTTCGCTGAGTGCCCGGATCGTTTGCCCGGCGTCGGCAAGGGCAATCATAAACTCGGCTACGTCTTTGGCGTTTGACTTTGAATCGGCGGCTAATCGCTCGGCCTGAACGGGCGTGGCCTGCTCAACTAAACTGTCGTTCGTTTCTTCGGCCGTTTTGTTGCTGTCGGGTTTCGGCGAACAGCCGTAGCCCATGAATAGCCCCGTGACCGTCAGCAGGTATAAAATGGAAATTTTCATGCTGGTTCGGCTTAGTTGAGCACGTTCCGTAGTTGTTTGGCTTCATTCCGGTGTTTTTTATCGCTGTCTTCGAGTTTACGGGCGAAGGTTTTGACGGCGTCATTGGGGGCACTATCGGCGAGGTCGTCAGATACGTCGATGGATTTGTCGTTTACCGCCATCATTTCTTTCAGGTATTGCAGGTCGAAGGCAGTGCCGGATTTTTCGTCCTGTAAGTCCCCAATCCGGTCTTTGCCATCGTCGCTCATGTTGGCAGGCAGAGTAATGTTCATCTGACGGGCCATGTCGCGAAGCTGCTTTTCGCCCTGCTGATGTTCGTTCATGGCGCGTTGCGCGTAGACTCTGACCTGAGGATTGGTCGCTTTTTGCAGGGCCACCTTGCTTAGTTCGTACTCGGTCATGCCCATGCTGAACAGGTTGACCATGTTGTCGGCTACCTCCTTCGCGTCTTTTTTGGCATCGTCGCTGATGGCGGTCGCCTGCCGGTCGATCTTTTTCTCGTTCTGATCCTGGGCCTTATCCTTGCTGTCCTGTCCGCATCCGCCAAGCAGGAGTCCCGTGGCAACAAGTAGGCTTAGTACATTCGTTTTCATGGCGTTGGTCTGTTTCGTTTTGTCGTAAGAACACGGCAGGGCGTGGGTTGTTTGGCTACCCGGCACTCAACAGCGTCAGCCACGCATCGCGCACGTTGTTTTCCAACAGCAATTGCTTTGCCCGCAGGTGCAGCAGATCGGGCAGGTACTGGCAGCCGTTCCGAGCTTCATCAAACAGGTCGTTCAACGCACCCGCTTCCCGGTAAGCATTGATGTCGGCGGGGGTGGGAAGCGACTCGGTGCTGCCTAATTTACCGAGGTCGTTACCCGTCAGGATGGCACTGCTTCGGATAGTAGCCGGGATTTGGTCGACGCCGATGCCGGTTTTTGGGCGAGCTACCTCAAACAGCGCGTCACCGTGAGCACGGGCGTACCAGTCGCCCCCCAGCCGGGCAATCAGGTCGATACGGTGGGGATCGACAACGCCTTTTTGATCGAAAACGGCCTCGTGCAAATGCGCCATCACGACCTCACAAACGATTAGGTGTCCCGCGCCCGGATCATCGTTGGCGTTCGTAGCGATGATCTGCTTGACGATGCACTCATAAGCGGCTGGTGATTCAGCAACTCTGGGCGGGCGAACTTTATCCGACGCTACGGCGGTGAATCCCGCTTTGCCGAATTCATCGACGCCCCGCTCAAACTCCGCACTCGCCAACGACATCTGCTCCACCATCGCGTAGTTAACCACGTTGATGACCACTTCGCCAACTTCCTCAAT
>JAYTAC010000608.1:0-3145 GCA_043737755.1 Spirosoma sp. | reverse complement strand
GGTGTTGCACCAACGGTAAACCCGACGGAGCCTGCCAGTAGGGTTGCTGTTTCTCGGTCCAGGTGTGCGGAGCGTGGTCGGTGGCGATAATGTCTAAGCGGTCATCGAGCAGGGCGGCTAGCAGCGCGTCTTTGTGGTGAGCGTCTTTGATGGCCGGGTTGCACTTGATCTGATTTCCCAGCCGGGCATAATCACGGCTGTCGTACCACAAGTGATGCACACAGACTTCCGCCGTAATTCGCTTGTCGGTCAGCGGCAACTGATTGCTGAAAAGAGCCAGTTCGTTGGCGGTGGAAATGTGCAGAACGTGCAGCCGGGTGTTGTGTCGGCGGGCTAATTCAACTGCCAGCGACGACGAGATTAGGCAGGCTTCTTCGTTACGAATCAGCGGATGCAGGGCTGCGGCTGCGCTATCGCCATATTCTGCGCGATACTGTTCGGTGCTAACCCGGATGGTGGCTTCGTCCTCGCAGTGGGTGGCAATGAGCATCGGGCTTTCGCGGAACAGCTCGTTCAGGACGTACTCATCATCGACCAGCATATTACCCGTCGATGACCCCATGAATACCTTGATGCCACAAACGGAGCGCGGATCAGTTTGCAGTACCTCGGCCAGATTAGCGTTCGACGCGCCCATGAAAAATGAGTAGTTCGCCATTGATGACCGGGCTGCAATAGCATACTTGTCGGCGAGCAGTTCCTGCGTCAGCGCGTTCGGGACCGTGTTGGGCATCTCCATGAACGTAGTGACGCCCCCTGCCACGGCTGCCCGCGACTCCGACCGGATGGTGGCTTTGTGGGTCAGTCCCGGTTCGCGAAAATGCACTTGATCGTCAATGACCCCCGGCAGCAGATATTGGCCGTTTGCGTCGATGATCTGATTAGCGAACTGACCGGACAGGTTGGGCGCGATCTGCTCGATAAAACCGTCGGCGATAAGAACGTCGGTTTCGGTGCGTTTGCCCTCGTTAATCAGCGTTGCGTTCAACAGCAGAATACGGTTCATAACGTGAAAATGGTTCGGGAAGTAAAATGTGATGCCAGTGACTCCGACTGAAGACGGCTGCTCTTGCTCAACGGTTGTTTGTCACCCTGTCCTGTAAACAAACATACGCCACCCCGCGTTATAAAATATACGAATCAATAGTATACTCAACGCAATGGAACGTACTAATTCCCCTGTTCAACGTTGGTGGCTCCTCATTGCCCGTGGTGTATTATATATCCTGATTGGCGGTGCCATGTTTATCTTCGCCAGTTCTTACTCGGCGCGGTCCGGTCACATCATCGGCGTGATGGCATTTGTGGCCGGTGTGTGCCAGTTAGTATTCGCTTTCACAAATCAGCAAGCCGAAAAAAACAACATCTGGGGCGTTCTGCACGGGATCAGCGACGTTGGTTTCGGCGTGGCCATATTCGTTTTCTCTGAAGGTACCATCAAAGGATTTGTGGACGTGCTGGGCTTCTGGGCCATGATGTACGCTTTCCTCCAGTCGGTTCAGGCCATGTATTCGTTCATGGCATCTCGGGGCGCGGGCGTGGTGAGTAACACCAGTTTTGTTCACTTTGGCAATGTGCTGGTAGCGGGCGCACTGACGTTCACGTTGCTGCTGCGTCCGGCAGGGTTCGATGATTCGCTGGGCTTTGTCGGCATCTTCCCCATCATTCTGGGCATTCTCACCATCGTGCTGACCCGGCAAATGAGGGCGCAGGCTGAGCGGGCGTTCTAAGTGGGTGAGTTGGTGGCTAAGGCAACACTGTTTGCTTCGTGCTCCTCCTGCTTTTGCCGCACTTGCTGACCAACGGGTACGTACTCGATCTGGCGGGGATAACCAAACAGGCAGTATTCTTTTATTCGCCGGGCAACCGGTTCGGGCACCATCTGTTCCCAGCCCTCGTGCCCTTCCTGAATCATGGTCAGTATGCTGTCGGTGGAAATATGCAGGTTCTGCTCGTTGTAATCGGTGATGTCTTCTATCTTGTCATTCCTGACTAAATACTGAAACAGCGGTTCCAGCGTGGGGGGGAGCTTGAATTCATTGCAGGTATAAATAGAGCCCTCTTTGAGGGTCGGGTACACAAACAGCTTCACCTTCCGGCTGAACAGCGTCGCAAACGATTCCAGAATTCCCCCCGGCAGAAACTCATAGTGCCCCTCCTCAAAAATGTACTCCAAGTTCGGGATGCCCACGACTAATCCGATCTTCAACCGGGTCAGCTTCGCTAAATACGCCACTAAC
The DNA here is from genome assembly GCA_043737755.1 of Spirosoma sp. Taxonomy (GTDB): domain Bacteria; phylum Bacteroidota; class Bacteroidia; order Cytophagales; family Spirosomataceae; genus Spirosoma. The sequence continues at coordinate 905 of JAYTAC010000608.1, read as the reverse complement.
TTGTAATATTCTAAGTAGTTGGAGATCATCACGGTCTGTCCCATTGAACACAGAATATCGACCCGGTCCAGAAAATCTTTCTCGTCGATGCCCTGCTCGTTGGCTTTCAGATTATGAAGCGTCAGTTCGGCCATTGATATCACCCGGTCGGCGTCGACATCGGCTTCGGCTTTGAATTGCTTCACCCCGTTTTCGATCATATCCATCTGAACGTTGGTGACCGGCCGCAGCCGACCGCGCATGACTAAAATATGCTTTTTGTAGAGTGCTTCGGATGGTTGCAGCACCTGCCCGTCGGGACCGAACAGGGCTGCATCGGTGAAGCTGTTTTTGACCAAGTGCAGCGTCATCAGCCGGTTGTCGACGTCGGCAAAATCGGGGCCATTGAACCGGATCATGTCGATCTGAATGCGCTCCGGGGCCAGATCGTCCATCAGCGACAGCACTAATGTTTCGGGCGTTTTAGCGTAGTAATAACAGCCGTATATCAGGTTGACGCCAATGACACCGAGGGCCTGCTGTTGCAGAACGTTCTCGTTGTCGAGCATTCGGACGTGGATAATAACGTCGTTGTAGCCCGACTGCGGGTTCACCTGAAACCGGCAGCCAATCCAGCCGTGGGCGTCGTTAGTTTTTTGGTAGTTGAGCGCAACAACGGTGTTGGCAAAGGCAAAAAACGTAGTGTCGGGGCCGCGCTTTTCGGCCAACCGCTTGTCCAGTAGGCTGTATTCCCGGTTGAGCATTTTCACCAACCGCGACTCCACCACATACCGGCCACTCTCTTCTACCCCGTAAATGGCGTCGCTGAAGGTCATGTCGTAGGCCGAAATGGTTTTGGCGATTGTGCCCGACGAACCACCGGCTTTGAAAAACATGGCGGCCGTTTCCTGCCCCGCGCCGATCTC
>JAYTAC010000607.1:0-1117 GCA_043737755.1 Spirosoma sp. | reverse complement strand
AACCGGCTGACATCGAGGTGTTCGTAAGAAACCGTCGTTTTGCAGCAGGGCATCCTCTTAACGACCGAAGTACCGGTAATCGGCGCGGGCGGTTCGTCGGCCTGACAGGACTTGGTGCATCCGGTCTGCGCCGACAGGAGCGACTTGGTATGCCCCCGCATCTGACACCAGTGGTCGACTACACCAAAACCCGTACTGCCCAGCAGGACCACAAGGGCCAGCCAGCAGCAAATCAGGCGGTTGAAAATCGATGGTTTCATTGGATGCGATTCTTCGCTACAAACGTACGGGCTTTCCTGACAGGGATAGTTATAGGATTCTTTGTAGCCGTTACAAAATTTATGGAAGTGGGGTATAACCTGAGTTAACGGGACAACCCGCTTAACTCATTCGTTAAAGCTGAGTTAATTAATTGATAACCAAACCTCAGTTTAATATGGCAACTGCCTTAGCACCCCAAAATTACCAGGATTGCATCGACGCCTGTCAGGATTGCGCCGTAAGCTGCGATGCCTGCGCCGACGCCTGTTTGAGCGAACAGAACGTAACGATGATGGTGGACTGCATCCGACTCGACCGTGATTGCGCTAAAATGTGCTACACCTCGATCACATTTATGGCCAGCAGTAGCCAGTTTGCTCAACAGGTTTGCGAATTATGCGCCAAAATCTGCGATGCCTGCGCCGAGGAATGTGAAAAACACGCGGCCCACATGGACCATTGTCGACAGTGCGCCGAAGCCTGCCGTCGTTGCGCCCAGGCTTGCCGAAACATGATGAGTACGGCGGCATAGCCACCGTATGGGCAACTACAGTCCATCATTGACCTGAATTGCGGACTGTAGTTGCTCAGAACAGATCATCAACGACCCGCCACCGGCCGGACACGTCTTGAATAAGGGATATAAAACAAGTGATTAGAGCAGGACAATGTGAAGCCTGAAATGATTTGGGCAAAGTTGCTCCCACGTAACATTCTAAGGCATATTTAGCGAGTTCGCTTTCTAAGTCGAGGATTATTTTAGAGCGTGTGGACAGTTAGTGCAGTAAAATCATGGCCGAAGCCAAATAAACAAATCCGGCAAAACTGGTAGCAGTCTTTTCGTACCGAGTTGCTA
>JAYTAC010000606.1:0-1118 GCA_043737755.1 Spirosoma sp. | reverse complement strand
TTCGCACTAAATACCCTGACTTACAAGCCGTTGAAGTGAGCGTATCCAAATTCAATCCGCCTATTGGGGGCGTGTGCCACCGGGCAAAGATTACGCTGAAGGAGTAGGGTCTAATGTACCGCGCGGGCGGCCCCGAATGAATAATGAATAATGGATAATGTACAGTGGCCGTTTAGCACCATTATACATTATCCATTCGGGGCCGCCCGCACGGCACATTAAACTGCCTGCTGCAACCCGGCGAATGAGATAGCCATGTGCGAGGCATCGTAAATACACTCGCCGTTGCGAATCAGCAGCACTTGCGGTGATTCGTGTTCGATGCCAAATTCGCGCTCTATTTGCGACGAAATGGGCCGGTCTGCTAATAGATCGAGGTAGTAAGGCTTCACCCCGAGTTGATCGCTCCAGTTGCGTTCCATGCGGCTCAGGGCCATGGCACTGATGGAGCAGGTTGTACTGTGTTTGAAAATAAGCACCGGTTGCCGGGTCGATTCTTCTCTAATGGCGTCGAGTTGAGTGTCGCTCGTGAGTTTGTTCCAATTCATTGTATCTAACTACGTATTCTACTGGTGTACAAACCTTTCAAACCTCAAAAAGTTCGTCAATTCCGGGGGTCGCAGCGTAGCTTTTCTGCCATTGCCAACGAGATAGTACCCGCTTAAAAACCATACGCGTCGACTATTTCCCGCCCCCCCGTGCGTGATTCGACCGTGTAAACCCTCGCCGGGTTTCGCACGAATCTTTCCTACCTTCAGTCGGCCAATGGCCTGACTACCTTTGCCATCAAACTAACTGTTTAGCCATCTCCTTGTTTCCGGGACTCTACAATACGGGCTTGCTTGCCTACACCGTTTTGCTGCGGGTGGCGGCTCCGTTCAACCCCAAAGCCCGGCAGTGGGTAGACGGTCGGCGGAACTGGGCGTTACACCTGACCCAAATGCTTGGCAGCAACACGGCACCCATCGCCTGGTTTCACGCGGCTTCGCTGGGCGAATTTGAGCAGGGTCGCCCGGTGATGGAAGCGTACCGGACGCAGTATCCCGACCATAAAATTCTGCTGACGTTTTTCTCCCCGTCGGGCTACGAGGTCCGCAAAAATTACGCCGGGGCTGATT
>JAYTAC010000605.1:0-1118 GCA_043737755.1 Spirosoma sp. | reverse complement strand
CCTGACCTGCCAGAGCGACGAATTATCGGCCACAAACAGCAGCGAATCGGCCCGGTTGCTGTTCTCGAACCGGGCGGCAACGTCGGTCCGGTCAGTGTTGCGACTGTAGGAAAGTCCGGCTTTCCACATCCAGCCGTTCGACAGCAACTGCCTGTAAATCAGGTTACTATACAAGTTTTGATTGCGTAGTCCGATGCGGTTTGTAACGTTCGCATAGTCGAGGTTGGGCCGATCAAGCATCATCCGGCTGATGCCGCCATTGACGAACACTTTGAGCAGACCACCGTTGCGAAACTGCCGCCGGACAAAGGCGTTCCCGTCCCAAAAGCGCGGAGCCTGCGAAAACAGGACCGTTCCCGGTGCCAGCGCGTTGTACAGCCCCAGATTCGTATGGCTGACGCCCCCGCCATAACTGATTTTTCGGTCGCGGCTCACCCGTGTCAGGCCCGCACTCGCTAGGATGGGCGACAGCATGAACTCGGCACTGCTTTTGACCGGCATATCCTCCGTGTCGAGCACCAACGCCGACGACATCGCCTGCCCGTACTGCGCCGAATAGCCGCCCGTTGAGAAAAATGTCCCCGTAAACGATCCCGGCGCGAACCGGCTGCGGGCGGCCATGTTGGAGGGGCTGCTATAGGTAAAGTTGCTGACCAACAACCCGTCGATAAACACCTTCGTTTCGGTGCCGGTGCCGCCCCGCACGAACAGATCGCCACTTTCGCCGACGGCCTGCGCACCCGGCATTGTCTTGAGGGCCGAGGTAATGTTGCCGTCGGTGGCGGTCGTGAGCACCTCCAGCGCACTCAGCACCGTGTACTTGTTTTTGTCGGTCAGGTCGAACGGGCGGGGCCGTACCGTCACGTCAGCGAGCGTCACCGATTTGGTGGTAAAAACGACCGACAGTTTCACCATTGGCTTGCCGCTCAGTTCGACCGTCGATGCAACGGCCACGAAGCCGGGTGCGTTGGCAGTGAGCGTAAATGAGCCGGTTTCGGCGGTTTCAAACGCGAACTCGCCCTTTGCGTTGGTAGTCGTCCCGTCGTACGTACCGTCGAGGGTCAGGGTAGCGTTGGCGATGGGGCGGATGCCGTTATAGGTAACCGTTCCCGATAGGC
>JAYTAC010000604.1:0-3155 GCA_043737755.1 Spirosoma sp. | reverse complement strand
CGCGTCAGCATCAGCTCCACCTGCGAATGAACGTCCTCCACCCCGTCCTCGATCACAAACTGCCCGGTTTCGATTTGTGCGTAAATGATTTTTAGTTCATCACGCATCACCGATAATTCATCAGTCGTCAGCAGGCCGATGGTTTGGAGCATGTAGGCGTGAGCGAGGTTACCCAGCACGTCGAAGGGCGCGAGGTGAAGGTCCATTTCGCGGTCGCGCCCAACGGTGAAGCGTTCGATTTGATCGGCGGTAGTGACGCCTTCTTTTTGCCAGAGTTTCATGGAAGTAATAAGCGAAAGGGTGAGTTACAGATGAGTGAACGGCTGACGCGGCAGTAGCTGTCGATAGAGTCAAAAGTCAGGCTCGAGTTAATGAACTGACTTCTGGTTTTGGGAAGGCAGTTAGTTTTCGCCCCACCCACCAGAACCCGCCCGCCGACACTAAACTGAGTCCTGTCACGGCTAACCAGTGCGCCGGGTAGCCGAAATGGGTTACCATCTGCGAGCCGAACGCCGGAGCCAGTGTTTGAGCCAATGCCCCGCCCATCGCGTAGAGGGCCAGATACTGCCCCCGCGTGGCCGGGCTGGATCGCTCAACGGTGAACGACTGAATGAACGGCATGGCCAGCATTTCACTGAGGGTAATCAGGAGAATGAAAATCAGTGCTGACATGAATGCTCCGGTGAATCCCAGCACCATGTATGACACTGCCATCAGCAACGCGCCAACCATAATCAGACTTGTTTTGGCCCGTTTCTGCTGCTCAAGCCGGTACACCAACGCCATTTCAATAACCACGATCAGAAGACCGTTCAGGGCCATCAACGCACCGATGCGTCCTTCGGTTAACCCCAACACCTGCTTGAAATAGAGCGGCACGATGCTGAACAACTGCATGAACACCGTAAAATACAATGACGAGCAGACGACGAAGGCCACGAACAGCGTGTCGCGGTAGGGCGATGTAATTGGTCCGGATAAAGGGGTAGACGGATGAGTGACCAATGGATCAGACGACTGGACGAACTGCGCTGCGGGCACCGGCAGATGCCGCCACAGAACCAGCCCGGCAGCGATGCACGTCAGGCCGTCGACCCAGAACAGCAGGCCGTAGTTGACCCCGGCCAACCACCCACCCAGTCCTCCACCAACGGCCCAGCCGAGGTTGATGGCCAATCGGTTGAGCGAAAAGGCGCGGGTGCGGGTGTCGGCGTCGGAGTAGAACGCGATGGCAGCCTGATTGGCGGGCCGGAACGAGTCGCCGAGGAGCGTAAAAACGAACACACTGCCGCACAGAGCGTAGAACCCCGTTATGAACTGGAGCGCGATCAGGAAAAAACCGCCGAACAGCAGACTCACCAACTGAATGTAGTAGAACCCGAACCGGTCGGTGAGCCGCCCGCCGAGAAATGTACCCACGAGTGCCCCCGCCCCAAAAACGGCCATGATAATGCCCGCGTCAGTGACCGAATAATTGAGGTGCTGGGTGAGGTAAAGCGTCATGAACGGTAGTACCATTGTGCCGCAGCGGTTGATGAGCATGACGCCCGCCAGCAGCCACACCGACGGCGACAATCCCCGATAGGCGTTTTGGTACAGACGAACAACGGGCTGGAGCATGGCACGAAGGTACAGCTAACGGTTACGACCGGCGTCGACTCGGTCCGGCGTTCCGGGGATCGGCACTTTCGCCGGGGGCAACAAATATTTTTTTGTCGGTGACCAGTGCCCGGTTTTCTTCCAGAAATGCCTTGAACTGCCGGATTTCTTCCAACTGCTTGTCGATGGGGTGCGTGAGGGCATAGCTTTCGACATACACGTCGCTGAAGTCGGTAATGACGTACTCCATCAGCTTGATGCCTTTGCGTTTGAGGGCGTGCAGGTACAAATTCTGGTGATTGAACAGGTAGCGGTCTTTCTGGTACGACCCCGTCGTTTTCAGGTCGACCGCTTTGAAGGTGCCAATCAGATCGACGTAGCCATAAAACAACACGTCGTCGATTTCCCATTGGCAAAACACCTGCGTATCCACGATGGGGCGGGGGAGGAGTTTGCGAACGCGTTTGACGATATCCGGGTCGAAGCGGTCTTCGTTGGTGCCTTTCACGATGGCTTCCTCAAACGATGTGCCGCGTTCCTGAGCCGCCGTGGTGGGGGCGGGAACGCGGTTGATGGAGTCGATGAGTTGCTGCGCGTCGAGGTGTTCGCCGTTAATGTAACGCGAGAAGGTGTTCAGCAGCGACGGGTAAAAGCGGTAATTTATGGGCATATCAAATGGATAATCAGCAGTTTATCGCTCACTTTTTACTCACGAACCGGTTCCCTTTCACGTAATACCGGTAGGGCAGGTCCGCGCCGAATTTGATGCCAATGCGCATAGTCGTCACCATCTCAAAATCATGAAGCACCGGCCCGCGAATGTAAATCGACGCGTCGCCCGGCCGGTCCGCCGGTGTGGTGGATTCGCCCGGCGTGGATTCGCCCGGCCCGCTTGTGAGTGACGAAAAGTTGTGCTCCGTCCGGCTGATGCCCAGCGCGATCACCAACTTGCCGGGTCCGTTGGCGAGACTTTTAAATCCCTCGGTTGTTGCGGGGTCGATGGTGTTGCTGCGGTAGCGTTCAAAGCCCGTTTTGAAGGCTTCGTTGCGCCGGAGTGCCATCAGATCAACGCCTTCGGTGGGTTCGAGGGCACGAATGAGCACGGCCTCACCCACGCCCGCCGGTCCCGTTACGACGTTGATGCAGTTGTAATGGTTGTAAATCTGGTAGACGTAGAGCGTTCCGGCCGGGCCAAACATAGCTGCGTTGCGCTTTGTTTCGCGCCGGTAGGCGTGGCAGGCCGGGTCGCCGGTAATGTAGCCCTCCGTCTCCACGATGATCCCCGCCGTGATGCCCTCGGGCGACTCATGTACTAATTCACAGCCGAGTAAAAGCTGCGCAAGCGTCAGCGTGTCGTGGTTTTGGTAAACGTCGAGAGAAAGTTTTTGCATGAGAGATTCATTGATAGAACACCGCATCTAACCGGGGCGAGATCTGTATCAGCCCACCCCTTCAGGGTTGGGAAATCAAATCACGTTCATCGTCTGCTCCTTAATTTTCTCCAATTCGTCCTTCATCTGCACCACAAACCGCTGAATGGCCGCGTCGTTGGCTTT
>JAYTAC010000603.1:0-1121 GCA_043737755.1 Spirosoma sp. | reverse complement strand
GCAGCACCGGGCAACCCGTTGTGTGGATGGCTTCGATGGACGCTTTTCCGCACACGCCACAACTCGACGTCATGTAGAAATTTCGTTCCAGCCCACTCAGGTTCACCACCACCTCGGGCTTCAGTTCGACCCGGACAATGTTATCGGTTGCTTCCTGGCGGCCCAAGTCCACGCAGTAGCGGATGGTGTGCACCTGCGATCTGTCCTGGACGATACCCTCGGTGAACAAAAAACCCAATGCCAGTTCAAAATCGTTGCCGGGCGTTCGCATCGTAACCGACACGCTGCGTTGCTGCCGGTCGGTGGCCGGACCGTGGCCCAACCGAATTTCGAGCGGCTCCTCGGTCGCGAGCAGATCGGGACGCTCTTCGGCGTGGGCAGACGACTGGTCGATGCGGTACAGACGGACGGGTGAAATGCTGGGCATAATACGAATGAGGTTGGTGCCTGACCGATGCGGCTGTTGGAGCCTGATGTGAAATCAACAACTAAAAATACGAAGCAGTTAGTGCGCTACTGCGTTAGTCTATAGTTTTTTAGCAAGATTTAGTGTAGCTAATCGTAGGTATTGCACTACTTTCGGTCCGCATCAACGCCTAACCCCCCATACTCTATGGCTCTGTTATCCTTTTTAGATCGCGACAAGTCGGTTGCCAAACCCGGCTACAATCGCTGGCTGTTCCCAACGGCCGCGCTGTCGGTGCACATGTGCATCGGGCAGGCCTACGGGCTGAGCGTGTTCAACATACCACTGTCCAAACTGATTGGCATTACCGAATTGAAACCCGACGACTGGCCCCTGACGGTGACGGTCTGGATTTTCAACATCGCTTTCTTTTTTCTGGGCGTTTCGGCGGCTGTGTTTGGCAAGTGGGTCGAGCGCAACGGCCCGCGCAAAACGATGCTGATGTCGGCTATCTGCTTCGGTAGTGGCTTCATGGTATCGGCCATCGGCGTCGAATTGCACAGCATCTGGTTGCTTTACTTAGGCTACGGCGTGCTGGGCGGCATTGGGCTGGGACTGGGGTACATCTCGCCCGTGTCGACGCTCATCAAGTGGTTTCCCGACCGCCCCGGCATGGCAACGGGCATGGCCATCATGGGCTTCGGCGGGGGCGCCA
>JAYTAC010000602.1:0-1124 GCA_043737755.1 Spirosoma sp. | reverse complement strand
CCACCCCGGCGTTGGCGAACTGGAAGACGCCCTGGCCCGGTATGTGGGTCGCCCGCAGCCAATCCGTTCGGTGCCAGTAGCGTTGGCTCGGGCCGTAGCTACTGTCGGAGACGGGATTAACGCGGTTGCCGGTCGCCGGTTTCCGCTCGACACCATTGCCTTGCACAAGCTCACCCATTCGCTGACCTTCTCCGACGAATCGGCCCGGTGCCGGTTAGGCTGGAGTCCCCGCCCCGTCCTCGACCTGTTCCGATGATCTCCGCCGTTTACATCGCGGTCACGTTACTATTGGCGGGCATTCAGGCCGGTTACCTGCGATTAGCGCGGCACTTCGGCCTTGTCGACCGGCCTAACGAGCGGAGTTCGCATACTAACCTGACGACGATCCGGGGCGGGGGAATTCTGTTTTTCGTGGCCGGATTAGCCGCGTTTATTTACGCCGATTTTGCCCATCCGTACTTTTTTGCGGGTCTGACGGTGGTGGCGGCAGTCAGTTTCTTAGACGATCTGCGTCCGCTGCCGATCCGGTATCGCCTTGGTGCGCACGTTGTCGGGGTTGCGCTGTTACTGGCTGAAACGGGTTTGATTGCCAACGAAATATGGCTGGTTGCCGGGCTGATTGTCGTGGGTGTCGGTATTCTGAACGCCTATAATTTCATGGACGGCATCAACGGCATGACGGCTTTTTATGGTCTCGTATGCGTGGGTACTCTGTGGTTCTGGCAGGGTCAACTGAACTTGTCCGGTGCCGGTGTGCTGCTGCCGGTTGTGTTCATCGCGTTGCTGCTATTCGGGTGGGCAAACGCGCGTCGGCGGGCCATTTGCTTTGCGGGCGACGTCGGCAGCGTGTCCATTGCGTTCATCATTCTGCTGCCCCTGACGCAGATCATGAGTAATACGCAAACCTGCCTGCCTATTCTGCTTTTGGCCGTGTATGGCGTAGACAGCGTCCTGACGATTCTGCACCGGCTTCACCACCGGGAGAACATTTTCCGGGCGCACCGGCTGCATCTGTTCCAGTTGCTGGTTCACCGGCTGAATTGGCCGCACCTACGCGTGTCGGCACTGTACGCACTGACTCAATTGTCCATCAACGTGCTGGTTGTGAACGCCGTGGCATGGCC
>JAYTAC010000601.1:0-3167 GCA_043737755.1 Spirosoma sp. | reverse complement strand
CCCGCCGGAGGGCGGTTTTGCCGCTGCTGCACCCGATGAGCAGGGTAGTGGTTGCCAGGAGCAGGAGTAGTGAGCGGATCATCGTCAGTACTGGTTTTCTGCGTGTTTGACCCGTCCGGCCACTCAACCGTTTAACTGACAGCCATCAAATTCATTCCGTCAGTTAATGTTGAGACCGATGGTCAGGCCCAGCCAGGGCTTATTGCGGTAGACCCAGACAGCATTGTTGGCATCGGCGAGGTTTTCCAGGCCAAACGCCAGCCCCGCCGTGACGCTGCGATACCCAAAAATCGACGCCAATCCGTAGTTGATACCCAGTGCTTCGTATTCACCCGTGAACCGGCCCGCCGTGGTATACTCGTTGACCGTGGTTGGATTGACGCTGACAAACCCGCCCAGACCAACGCTGAGCGGCCTGATTTCGGACCGGAACGAGAACTGGCTGCGGATGGTGCGGTAGCGGGCGCGGTCGTAGCGAATGCCCACGTAAGCCCCCACGTTGGTGGTGGTCAGCAGTTGGCCCGGCCGCTGGGGTTGCCCGAACCGGTACTTGAACAGCACCGTAAACAAATCCACGTCGAAGGTGATTGACTGGTAGCGAAACCACGGATTGATTTGCTCCGGCCACCGGTTGGTCTTTGGGTAATGAACAAAGGCCGTGCCCGCCGAGTCGCTCTGGTCGAGAGTTGTTGGGTCGCGGTCGGCAGCGGGCAGGGTCGTGGGGGCAAACTGCACCAGCAGGGTGTCCTGTTGTTCGTAGAGCAAAGCCGCAGCCCGGTGGCTGAGTCGTTTGGTCAGCACGTGCCCGGCCGTATCCCGAACCTGCAGCAACTGGCCGGATTTGACCGTGTACACCCGGTTCAGGTTGGTAACGTCCGATTTGCTGTGGAGCGACAGGCAACCCGTCAGCCCGCCGGTCGTCAGCACCAGCAGGCCGAAGCCGCCTGTAAACGTCGATGCGTGATTGGTGCGCAGAATCATGGCCGGATAATAAATGGTATTTTTGCCACAAACCTATGCATCCGCCATCGGACTAACTAAATCCGGGGCCAAAACAAGTTGCCTGTATGAGTAAACGCCGACGCTATCGGTCCGCCGAAAAAACCCTCGGCACCTCGCCCGGAACGCTCACCTACGTGGGCGAAGACATTGAACACGCCATCAAAATCAAACGCATCGACTACAACGTCACCGATTACCACGTCGATGAGAGCAGCAAGCTGAGTGCCTGCCGATTACCCGGTGCTGAAACGCCCTACGTTCACTGGCTCAACGTCGATGGGATTCACGATCCCAACGTGGTGGCCGCCCTGGGGCAGCAGTATCACCTGCACCCGCTGCTGCTCGAAGACGTGATGAACGCCGAGCAGAAACCCAAAATCGATTTGTATGACGACACGCCGGTTTTGCCCGCCGACCCGTCCCGACCCGGCAATGGTCTGGCCCGATCCGGCGATGAAGCGGGGGGCGCGGTGGTGTTTGTGACCCTCAAAATGCTGCACCATAACCGGCAACGGCAGGAAATCGACGCTGAGCACGTCAGCCTGGTATTGGGCAAAAATTACCTCATCTCGTTTCAGGAGGAGCGCACGAAGGATATTTTTGAGCCGGTGATCGAGCGAATCCGGGCCTCGGCGGGCAAAACCCGGCGCAACGGGGCCGATTACCTGATGTACGCGCTTATGGACGTGATTGTCGATCATTACTTCGTCATTACTGAGCGCATCAACGATAAAACGGACGAATTGGAGGATCAGATCGTGCAGCAGCGGGCTACTCAGCAGACGCTGGGAACACTCTACGTCCTGAAACGGGAATTAGCCCTCATCCGCCGGACGGTTTACCCCCTGCGCGACATGATAGGCGTACTCCTGCGCGAAGAGTCCGACGTGGTGCAGAAAACGACGCTGCCGTACCTGCGCGACCTCGCCGACCACGTCAGCCAGATCATCGAAACGCTCGATTCCCAGCGCGAACTCATCGCCGGGCTGATGGACGTCTATTATTCCATCGTCAGCAACCGCATGAACTCGGTTATGAAAACGCTCACCATCATATCGGCCATTTTTATTCCGCTGACGTTTATTGCCGGTATCTACGGCATGAACTTCGACAACATGCCCGAACTGAGCACCAAAACCGGTTATTTCTGGACGCTCGGCGGTATGCTGGTATTGGCCATCGGCGAGGTCATCTATTTCAAACGGCGCGGCTGGATGTGAACGCAGTTGAGTCAGTCAGTAGCTGGCGCAGGCAATTACTGACCAACTCACCGACTCACCGACTCACCGACTGATTAACTGACTGAATGCTGACCTAACTGGTATGACTGATAACGGCCTGACTGATAACTGGTTGACCGATTCCCGGCAACCGCTCGACTCGAAACAGGCGGCCAACACCGTTTTCTTTGCCATCCGGGGCGAACACCACGACGGGCACGCGTTCATCGGCGATTTGTACCAGCGTGGTGTCCGGCAGTTTGTGGTCGAACGCAACGCGCTGGCCGGACGGCGAACGGAACTTGCCACCTATCACGATGCCCGGTTTGTTGAGGTCGACAGCAGCCTGCAAACGTTGCAGGACATGGCGGCTGAGCACCGGGCCGCGTTCGGTCGGGCCGCCGGTCCGCCGTGGTCCGGCATTTCGGTGCGGTTCGGTCGGGAGCACTTTCGGATTCCGGTGGTGGGCATCACGGGCAGCAACGGCAAAACCATCGTGAAAGAGTGGTTAGCGCAGTTGCTGGGCGACGATTTCGTGATTGCCCGAAGCCCCAAAAGCTACAATTCACAGTTGGGCGTGCCGCTGTCGGTGCATGAACTGAACGGGCAGCACACGCTGGGTATCTTCGAGGCTGGCATCTCCAAACCCGGTGAGATGGCCGCGCTGGAAACGATCATCCGCCCGACCCTCGGCATTTTCACCAACGTCGGCACGGCCCACGACGAAGGATTCAGGAGCCGCAAGCAGAAAATAGTCGAAAAGCTGCGTCTGTTCATCCACGCCGACGCGCTGATCTACTGCGCCGATTACGCCGACCTCGATGCCGAAGCCCGGTTGCTGCTGCCCGCCGTCAACCCCGGCATCCGGCTCGTTACCTGGTCGCTGACGGGACGGGATGCGCTGTATCAAATCGAACAAAAAGACGGTTTTTTGCGGATTGAATC
>JAYTAC010000600.1:0-3171 GCA_043737755.1 Spirosoma sp. | reverse complement strand
GAATGACGCAGGCGGTCATGATAAGCTGCCCCTTGGCGTCGTAGTCGATGCCCCACGGATTGCTGAACCCGTGCGCTACGACCTCAAACCGGTCTTTGGTCGGGTGATACCGCCAGACGCCCCCGTTGATCTCGACGCCCTTGCCGTTCATAACCTCGGCTTCGGGAAACGGATCGTTCTTTTTGTACAGTTTGCCTTTCCCGTCGGGCTTGCGGACGATGGAGGGCGTGGCGAATCCCTGCAAGCCATACAGCCAGCCGTCGGGTCCCCAGTGGAAACTATTCAGCGTCTCGTGGCGGTCGCGGATGCCCCAGCCGGTCAGCCGTACCTCAATGTCTTTCACATCGGCCTTGTCGTCGTGGTTGCGGTCGGGCACGAACAGCAGATTGGGCGGAGCACCCAGAAACAAGCCGTCGAAGCCCACCGCAATGGCCGACGGAAACGTAATGCTGTCGGCGAACACTTTGCGGCTGTCGGCTTTTCCGTCGCGGTCGGTGTCTTCCAGGATCAGAATCCGGCTGTTGCCCGCTTTGGAAAACCCGTAGCCACGCGACTCGTAATCGAGGTTTTCGGCCACCCACAGCCGCCCGCGATCATCCCAGCAAAAGGCCATCGGCTGGGTCATCATCGGCTCCGAGGCCCAGGTGTTGACCGCAAAACCGGGCATCACCGTCATCGCTTTCACGGCTTCGTCGGGCGATAGAAACTTAGCATCGCGTCCCTCACGCTGGGCAATGGCCCACAAATCGGCGGTGGAGTACATGGCCGTTTTGCCGCTGAAATCGCCCCACGTTTTGGTCAGCTCCACGTCGTTCAATACGCCCGTGTACACGACCAGCTGGTGACGAATGACTTCCGTATCGCCTTTTTTGATGATCCAGTCACCAGTTCTTGCCCGCGCCGGACCGATGCCCAACTGACTGTCGACGCGCCACGTTTGGGGGTAGCCCTTGTTTTCGGGGTGGTCGAAGATGGCGATGTGAGCGAGGTCCGAGCGACCTTCGACCTGCATCCCCACGTCGACCCACATGGCGCGTTGTCCTTCGGCTTTGTCGTTGCGCTGCCGGGCCGCGTTGATTACCTCGCCCCGGATACCTTCGCGCCACGGCATCCGCAGAAACAGCCCGCCATAATCATATTTGCCAATCGTGACGTCCGTTTGTGCTTCGCCCTGCCATTCAAGATCGAGCAAAAACTGCCCCGCTACTGATCGTATGGACCAGATTTGCGTTTCGGTCAGCACGGCGGTGCCGGTCGAGTCGAGCAGGTCGTACACGGTTTCCCATTTCACCGTCGAGCCGACAGCCGTGAGCACTTTAGCGGATTTCCGACGCCAGTAATCGCCCTGCGGGTGGTGAAAATAATCGCGGCCATTCACGCGGGTGTAGCCCCAGTAGAGACCCGTCTGGTGTTTGTGATGGCCGGGGCTGTACTCGGTCAATACGCCCTTGCCATCAGGAGCCTGGATGGGGTGAATGAAGGGGCGAAAGTCAGCTTTGGCGGTCTGAACTAAGATCGGCGTTTTGCCCGTCCCCCGGAATACGGAGATCGTCTGGGCTTTAGGGTCCTGCACCAATCGCAGCCGTTCGCCGGGTGGAGCCGTTCTTTTCGGAGTGTTGCCCACGTAGCCGGTCAGCGACAGGCTGCCGATACCGACGGACAGGAAAAGTAGGAAAAGAAAGGGCGATTTCATGATCGTTACCTGGTAAAATGACAATAAACTCGTGGTATTAGTCAAAACGGTAATCAGTGCTGATTTACCTTACTTTTCACGTCCGCTTTAATTTCTTGAGTCAGTTAAGTATCTGGGTGAACTAAATCAACTACAGAGTCACGAAGAGCACAGAGACTTAATTTTCTGATAATGAAATGATTAACCCCTCACATTGCCTATGACTCCGTAGTTAATCAATGTAATTTGATACTGCGCGACCACCTGCACGTCACCTTCCACCTGGGGCAGGTACTTCGTTCACAAGAACCGCAACGCATCTTCATGAGCATTCCCCGGAGCCAAAGGCATTTCTGTAGGTACAAGGCACTTTATGATATCAACTTACTGTATTCTGTCCCTGCATCGGGCATCTCATCGCCGAGAAAACAGGACGGTACTATGGAGACGAAATTTCGGGCACGATGAAAAGATTCACGAATATTTGTGACCGTTTTACCTTTGGCACGTAATAATTTTAGATTGTTATGCACTTTAGGGAATGTACTGCTTACTTCTTATCAATTAAATTATTCATATTGTATATTTTTTATTACTATTTTCAATTTAAAGTTAATTTATTATATACTTTTTTGTCTGAATGGCCTAATATTTGATTCTGTGGGTGTGTGGTAAAATCTAACCAATAATCCATGCACCCTACTTATACTGCTTTAAGAAAGTACGCTGACGGACGCATACTGACGTATTTGTGTCTGTTGATCTGCGTGACACTACCAGCCTACACGTCGGCCGGTAGTTTCCCCCCCGATAACGGCAACAACGATACACCCGACAGTGTGGCGAGTAAAATGCCGGAAAGCTACTGGGGACCGTTGCGGCTGCGGATACTCCCTCCCGATGCCATCATTGCCAATGACCCGATCCGGTTCACGGTGCAGTGCAGTAAACCAGCGGTGCGGCTGGGCGAATCGTTCGACCTGACCATTACGGCCGAGCTGCTGAACATATCGCCCAACCTGCTTTTCTTTCAATCCGGCTCCAACGCCTACACGCTGAAGATGCTCCTGCCACCGGGCTTTGAGCAAACGGGCGGTGACTTCGACAATTCCGTTACCGGCGAACTATCCTACCCATCACGCCCGCTGATGACCTACCGCATCAGCGGGCATTTCCGTACCGTCATACCCGGCACCTCCTTTCGGCTGCTGAGGGGGCAGGGGCAGGCTGGTCACAGCGACCAGGATCTGTTTGTGGAGAAAGCCGCCATCGCCCTCAGAACACAACCGGGTGAAACGGCTATTTCCCGGCCATCGACCCGGACTGGTTCAGTAACCACATCGTTATATGTACAGACGGACAACGTCAGCAGTGCCGGGGCCGCCCGCGCCGAGGCTGCTTCCTATCTGGGATTTCTGGACCACGCCGACTGTGAGGTGGTCTCGGGATGGATCATTGACCGAAACAACACCGCCCTCTCCCAGCAGGTCGACATCTTC
>JAYTAC010000599.1:0-3172 GCA_043737755.1 Spirosoma sp. | reverse complement strand
TCAAAATCACCGCCGGAGCCACCGTATTGGACACAACAGTTGTCGTGACCGGAGCACTGGGGCAGCCATTCGCCGTGGCAACTAAGGTGTAGGTACCGGGGATGGTGGTCGTGAAACTTTGAAGAGCCGAGGTGAAGCTGGCCGGTCCCGTCCACGCAAACGTGGACCCGGCAATGTTCGACGTTCCCGATACCGTTGCCACCGGGGCCGCGCAGGTTATTGTCGTGCTCGTGGCCGTAGCGACCACAACCGGATTCACCGTTACCTGAATCAGCGCCGACGGCTGGCAGTCGGTCGATCCGGGTGCCGGATTCAGCCGGGCGTATACGTAATAAATGATGGGCGTCGTTCCGGTGTTGGCCGGAAAAGCAACGTTGGTAGCCGTAGCCGATCCGCTGACCGGCGTAACGACCGACAGCGAGGTGCCGCCCGAATAAACAGCCGTGCCGGTTTGGGGCGAGGTGAAATAAACGAACCGGATAGCGTCCGTGCCCGTCGCGTTGGTCGTTACGCGCAGCGTCCCGACGGGCGTTCCCGAACAGACAGTCTGGGAAGGCGACGGGACGGTGATGGTAGGACAAGTAACGAAGCCAATGTCGAAGCTGTGGTTGTTGGAGCCATAATCACCCGTGGTCAGGGCAATCACGGCGTTGGCACCCACCGTTGTGGCATCGCTGTCGATTTCGTCGTCAGGACCAACGTTGGCCTGCGTCAGCACGTATCCTTGACTCGTTATCGCCGTCTGGCTGAGCGGCACCCGTATTTCGTAGGCGGTGTTGGGCAGCAAGCCCCCCGTAACGTTGGTAGTGTTGAAGTAATACTCACCGGCTGCATTTGTCGTAGCGGTGCCAACCAGCGTTCCGGTTCGGAACAACTGCACGGTAATACCGCTGAGCGACGCAGGAACGGCGGTTTGAAGCCCGTCGGCTCCCACCGCAGGCCCGTCGTTCCAGATTCGGTTACCGATCTCGATGGGAGCCGGGTTACTGATTATTTCGAGGTCTCCCAAACTGTTGCCCTTGCCAAACAGAGACGGTGCCGTATCCTGAACCAACCGAACGGACGTTGCCGCCGAACCGCCACCGGTTGAGTTTATCATCCGCCGGATACCGCCGGTATTAAATTCGTCCGCAGCATCCATCGCCGTCATGGCCACTTCATCCGTGCCCGGTATCAGGGCCAAACCACCCAGCCCGATGTCGATGTGGTTGGCACCGGCCGCTACCTGATCGCCGAAGTAATATTCCTTGCCGCCGGGTCCCTGGTTATTGCCGGTTGTCAGCGTCGTAGCCGATACGCCACAAATTGCCCCGTTATTCTCCAGCGTCCACACGTTGGCCGGACTGCACTTACCCGCCCGCAGAATGTCGCCCGGCGCAATGGCCCGGCGGTTGGTTGCAACGGCGGGATCGGGGCCGAAGTTATTGTACCCGTACTGCTCGCCGAACCAGTCGCGGATACCCAGAATCATGGAGCCGTCGACGTCGAACTCGATATCGCTCAGCATGGGCTGGGGATAACTCTGCGCATCGTCGTTGCGGACAAACCGCTCGGGCGAAGTCACGCCGTTCCACGGAAACCAGCGGTCGCCCCGGTCAAGACCCGTTTTGTCAGAACTGGCAGCCCCTTTCCGGTACGTCATCGGGGCCGTCAGCACCTGACCTGCGTAAACACGCTGGTGGCCGGGTTGAACTCAAACACCACCGCTTTCAGACCAGTCGTATCGGGCACGGTAAACGTCGTTATACCCGCTGCGGCCGTGAACGTGGTGGTTCCCGTCACGGCTTCGTTGGTACAGACGCCCCCTACGTACACGCGGTCGCGGTAGAATTTGGTTGCGAACGGCCGGAAAATGCTCCCCGTGCGGCACGTTGGGTTGGGGGCAGGCAGGGTAAAGCTGGCAACGTTAGCGGCCGTGGGCGTAACGTTGGCCGGAATCCGGTATAATTTTCGGTCGAACAGATTGACGGTATAAAGCTGCGTACCGTCGTCCGAAATGTCCAGATCACCCAGACCGGCTTTACCCACCAAGTTGAAAATGGCGGGGTTGTCGCGGCTGGTCGTGGTGCTGGCGGCAGGCAGGCTTCGCGATGCTGGCGTCGTGGTATTACCAGTAGAAAACCCCAGAGCATCTAAGTTGGCGTGAACGGTCGAGGTAAAGGAGCCGCTGCCGGTCGTCACGTAAATAGCCCCCGAACCACCCGTGCCCAGACCCATGTGGCGTTTGACAAAAGCCGCCGAAAACAGTTTGCTGGTCGACCGCTGGTAGGCCAATCCCCACACCGAACCCACGTCCCTGGCAAGGCCGTAGAACGTTTCCACGGGAGCAGTACCTGTCGCATTGTAAAGCACCGACACGAGGGCATCCGTAGTACCGGCTGTGCCGCCCCCCAGCGGATCGCCGTTGACGTAGCAGGCCGTAACCATCGATGGATTGGCCTGGGTGAAGTCGGCGGGGTGGTTGATACCGAGACTGACATTGGCCTGCGTCCCGGTGGGAATGAACTGAACCGCCGTGCCGCTGCCCGTGCCCCTCGGACCCGGAAAGTACCCGGCGGGAAACGTCGACTGCGCAAAAACAACCCGGAACGGAGCCGTGCCGGTGGGGGTAATGCTGTACACGCCGGTAGCAGTGGCGGAGGTGACCGTGCTGGACGTCCCTGTGGTAACGACTCCGTTGGCACTGGTAATGGTAATCGTGACGGCCCCCACGCCAACCTCACCCGGTATTTCGCGGGTGCCGCTGGAGTTGAAATCCCGATACACCACGCCCGATATCTGGGCCGTTGCACCGGCTCCCGTCAGCAGCAACAGCAGCAGCGGGAGACATCGCCAGAGTAGGGTCTGTCTTCTCCCCCGAAGGAAAGGCAGGAGACGGTCTATGGTCAGATGAAAGTTACGGTGCATACGGTAAGTAAAGAGCAGAAAATCAGGAGTGAACTGTGATGGTTGATGCGCCGATAACCGGTTCATCGACTCCACCTGATCTCCATGACCTCGCCTACACTCGTATCAATAAAAATGACAGATTGACTAAACTGAGTATTTATACTTTATTTTATTTTACGATTATTTTTAATAATAGCATTAGAGCGTGTGGACAATTAGTACTCTACCCTACTATTTTTAGGGCTTGATAATGAGTTAGTTGAGATATAATCCATCGAAATAG
>JAYTAC010000598.1:0-3176 GCA_043737755.1 Spirosoma sp. | reverse complement strand
GAGTTGAAAAGCCGGTTGGCATCACTCGAAAAAATAACCACGTCCGATTCCTCCGCACCGTTACTTGTCCTGCCCGATTCGTAATACGACCCGCTTTGTTCAGCGTTTGCCTTATTTTTATGTTTAATCAGGACCTGATTGCCTATCGACTGCCTGCCCATGATCAATGACCGCGACCAATCTGCCAACCAGTTCCTGAAGCTCATCCAGGAGTCCCGGCGGGGTAAGTTCAAGGTGTACATCGGCATGAGTGCGGGCGTCGGTAAGTCATACCGGATGTTGCAGGAGGCCCACGCGCTACTGCGCAGCGGCATCGACGTAAAAATCGGCTTCATCGAAACCCACAACCGGGCCGAAACGCAGGCCCTGACGGAAGGATTACCCCAAATTCCCCGGCGCAAACTGTTCTACAAAGGGCGGGAACTGGAAGAGATGGACGTGCAGACGGTCATCAATACGCACCCCGAACTGGCGATTGTCGATGAACTGGCGCACACGAACATTCCCGGCTCCAAAAACGAAAAACGCTGGCAGGACGTGCTGGAAATCCTCGACGCGGGCATCAACGTGATTTCGGCGGTCAACATTCAGCACATCGAGAGTTTGTACGACGAAGTGCGGGCCATCACCGGAATCGACGTCACCGAGCGGGTGCCGGACCGGGTGTTGCAGGTGGCCGACGAAGTGGTGAACATCGACCTGACGGCCGATGAATTGATTACCCGGCTGAAAGACGGCAAAATCTACGACAAGGCTAAAGTCGTGACGGCATTAGCCAACTTTTTTCAGCCCGAAAAGATTCTGCAACTCCGCGAGTTGGCCCTGCTCGAAGTGGCCACCGCCGTTGTGCGCAAGATCGAAACGACCGTTCCCGTCAGCAGTCAGGTGAAGCAGGAGCGGTTTTTGGCCAGCATCAGTTCCAACCCCGATATTGCCCGCCGGGTTATTCGTAAAACGGCCCGCTTGGCGGCTTCTTCCAATTCGCGGTGGTACGTCCTGTACGTGCAAACGCCCGCCGAATCGTCGGATCGCATCCGGCTCGATTTGCAGCGGCATTTGATCAATAACCTTAAAACCGCCACCGAACTGGGGGCGGAAGTGATTCAGGTGAAGGGCAGCGACGTGGTTAGCTGCATCATGGAAGAAGTGCAGAAGCGCAACGTAACGACGGTATGCATCGGTAAACCCCACTTCAGCCTGATTCAGATTATCCTGCGCACGTTTGCTTTCAACCAACTTCTCAACCGGCTTTCGGAGTCGGACACGGACTTAATTATTCTCTCCTGACCATGACGCTCAAATCCAAAATATCGTTTTCGCTGGTTTTTCTCTTCAGCATCATTCTCGTGCTGGGCGGACTGGCCGCTTTTTACCTGAACCGGCTTTCGGATGACTCCAAGGCGATTCTGACCGACAATTACATCTCGCTGGAGTTCGTCAGCAACATGCAGAAGGCTCTCAATACGCTCACTGATCCCGATGCGCTGACAGACTTTGAGGCAAACTTGAAGAAAGAGGAAGCCAACATTACGGAGGTAGGTGAGCAACAGGCAACCAATGCCGTACGACGCGAATTTACGCGCTTGCGGGGCGGAGCTACCGACCCGGTGACCATCAACCGCATCCGGCAGAACCTGTTCATTATCGACGACCTGAACCGGCAGGCCATCGCCCGCAAAAGCGAAA
Source organism: Spirosoma sp. (assembly GCA_043737755.1). GTDB lineage: Bacteria > Bacteroidota > Bacteroidia > Cytophagales > Spirosomataceae > Spirosoma. The sequence continues at coordinate 1,490 of JAYTAC010000598.1, read as the reverse complement.
CAGCCGCCGGAACCGCCAAAGACGGTTTGTTCTGGTTGGCGGCCGTGGGCACGCTGATTTTTCTGATCGTCTTCTCATTCGTTATCAACGTGCCCAATTACATCGCCAACCCCCTGCGCGAACTCACGCGCGGTATCAAGCAGGTTGCCAGCCGCAACTTCGAGGAGCGGCTCAACTTCCGGTCGAGTGATGAGTTTGGCGAACTGGCGCGGTCGTTCAACTCGATGGCGCAGAAATTGGACGAGTACGAACACTCTAACTTAGCGCGGGTGCTGTTCGAGAAGCGACGAATCGACACGCTGATCCAGATCATGAGCGAAGGCATCATCGGATTGGACGAAAATCGCCGGATTCTGTTTGCCAATCCCGTTGCCTGCCGACTGCTGGGCGTGCCTGAGTCGCAGGTGACGGGCAAATACGCCCCCGACGTGGCCGCGTCCAACGATTTGATGCGGACGCTGATTCAGCCGCTGATGGATGGCACCACACTCACAGCCGGGGGCAGCGGCCTGTTGAAAATCTACGATGAGGGCCGCGAAAGCTATTTCAATAAACGAATTCACGCCGTCGACGTCACGCGCACCGGCGAAGACCAGTCTGAACACGCCGGTCACGTGATCGTGCTCGAAAACATCACCTCCTACAAAGAACTTGACTTAGCCAAAACCAACTTCATCGCCACCGTCTCACACGAACTGAAAACGCCCCTGTCGAGCATTAAAATGAGTCTGAAGTTGCTGGATGACAACCGCATCGGGCAACTCAACGACGAACAGAAGCAGTTGATCGGCCACGTTCGCGACGATGCCGACCGGCTGTTGAATCTGACCGGCGAACTGCTGAACATGGCGCAGGTGGAGTCGGGGCAGATTCAACTGAACCTGCGGCCCGTGACCCCGTCCGAGATCATCGACTATGCCGTTGGTGCTCTCCGCACCCAGGCCGACCAAAAACGCCTGCGCATCGACCTGAACCTTGCTGCTGACCTGCCGCCGGTGCAGGCCGACTCCGACAAGGCGTCGTGGGTGCTCATCAATTTCCTGTCCAACGCCGTTCGCCACAGCCCCGCCGACGCCCGCATCGAGGTGTCAGCTACCCGCCAGGATAATTTTGTCGAATTTCGGGTGCGGGACTACGGCGCGGGCATCCGGCCCGAACACCGGGACCGCGTGTTCGACCGTTATTTTAAGGCGGCTGTGATCGGGCAGTCCGGTGGCAGCAATCCGGCCACAGCGAACGGCGGCACGGGCCTGGGACTGGCCATTTCGAGCGAGTTTATCCAGAGCATGAACGGACAGATCGGGCTGGATACGTCCGTGACCGACGGGGCCGCGTTCTGGTTTCGGCTATCGGTGGTATAGGTGGTTTTCCGGTTTGCACTTGCTTGTGCGGGTTGGGGTGAAAGGCTGATTTCGGCTTGATGAGTCTACAATTGATTGTATTCAGCTATGGGTATGCACTCCCCTAAATATAGTCTGTGAACGTTCCAC
>JAYTAC010000597.1:0-3176 GCA_043737755.1 Spirosoma sp. | reverse complement strand
GGCTGGCTCAGGTGCAGTATAACATAGGCATACTGTATCACGAAAATCTGGACGATTCGCCCAAAGCCATCCGGGCGTACCTCGAAGCCGCCCGTTTGGGCGAAAAAGAACGGAAGTGGGGTCTTTTGAGTGACAACTACAACGCAATCGCGAATTTACTGTTCGAGCAGCACGAGGAGGAAAAAGCCGTTGTCTACTACAAAAAAGCCCTGCTGCATGCCCGCCAAAGCGGAGAACCCGACTGTGTGGTAACCGTTATCAACGACTATTACTCCAACAACCTCAGTTGGTATGCACGACGACCGGATAAAAACCTGTTGCTCGAGGCCATTCGCGGTCTGGAAGAAGGTATTGGACTTTGTGGCAAGCATCCCGATATTATTCCGCCCCAGTTCTTGCCGACGTTGCAGGCAAATCTGGGGAATTGCTATCTCCTGATGGGGAATACGCGCCGGGCCGAAGTTCTGTTGACTGAAAGTACGCGCCGTTCGATACCGATTCATTATGATCTTTTGCTGCCCCATAATTACTCGCTCCTCGCCGAAATAGCCCTGCAATCGGGTCGCACGAAGGACGTAGACCGGTATCTGCAAAAAGCGGGTGAAAAACTAAAAGAGCAGGAGTTTCAGAATCAGGTTACGGCATTGACGCGCATGGTAGACATCAGCCGTCGGCGAAACGACTGGGCGCGGGCTTTTCGATGGCAGGATCAGTTGCAGGCTGCCCGAGATTCGCTCACCAACCAGGCCCGGCATCGGGCAGTCAGCAGTTTGACAATGGGATATGAAGTAGAGAAAAAGGAAGCCAGTATCAGGGAGTTGGAACACCAAACCGCCAATCAGCAAAAAATTCTCTGGCTGGCAATCGCCGTGGGGTTGCTGTTGACCGGATTGGTGGCCTTAGCCTATCGCTCCTACCGGTTGCAACACCGCTTGAATGAGATTCAGCAAACGTCATTCGATACCGAGCTGGCGCAAAAACAACGCGTTCTCACGGCCAACACGCTTAACCTGGATCGAAAAAACGAACTGTTGGTCAAGCTGAAGCAAAGTTTGCAAAGTTCATTTGGTCAAACCCCCACCATACGGCCAACGCTGAAACCCGCGCTGTTGCTGATCGACAAAAACCTACGGTTAGACGGGGACTTCGAGCCGTTTCGGCAGCATTTTGAGGCCATGCATCCGGCGTTCTTTCAGAACCTGCGCAGCCAGAGCATCAGCCCGCTCAGCATAACCGACCTCCGTTACTGCGCTTATCTGCGGATGGACCTGTCGACCAAAGAAATGGCCACCCTGTTCAACATCGACCCCCAAAGCATTCGGGTGGCAAAACACCGCCTGAAGCAAAAAATTGGCTTGGGCAAAACAACTGATTTAGAAGGGTTTATAAGAAATCTGTAAGTGTGTATATACTTTGTAACGCCCCGAATTTCTTCGTTTCCCGAGGGGCTGCGTCATTTGAGCAGTCACAAGCCGGGGTTGCCGAAAACCGACCAGAGTAGGCACACTTACCAACTAAAACGATGAAAATCAACGCGAGTATCTGGATTATGGCCTTAGCCATGTCAATGACCGTTGTCGCCTGTGGGAGCGAAGACAAGGACACCGTAACCCCGCAAACCAGTGGTGTGCTGCCGAAAGAAACGCTGGCTAACTACACGGGCAATTATGTGTATACCGATGCGTCGGGCCGCGTAGATGTCATCCCAAACGCTACGGCAACCCTTACCGACAAGGGCAACAACCAGGTTGAAATCTCGTTTAGCCCGGCCAACGCACCCAGAATCACGGTGACAATGCTCAAAAAAGGCGATAACGCCTACGCCAACGTCGATAAATCATCAACCAAAGGCGTTTCGATTGACGATAAAACGCTCGCCATCGGCCTCACTTCTACCAGCCCGATATACACGCTTGCCTTTGAAGGAAGCCGATGAATGCCGGGGTCGACGCAAACGCATTGTGCAGGCATTGACCGGGTCGAAACAGGCACCTCCCCTGAAGAAAGATAAGATTCATACCCAAGCTTCGGGGGAAGCGACCATCGAAAAAAGCACGGGAAAACCCCAGACCCCTATTTCACTCACCATCTGTTGATTAATCGCCCATGAAAAAACAACTCATTCTCCTACTATTAGCGTGGACAACTCCCTTCGCGGCCGTGTGGGCACAAGAAAGCCGCTCGGTCGTGCTGGGGAAATATGAACAGGATCACTACGTCGGCCCTGATGACGTTCAGGAGAGCGAAACTGACCTGATTATCACGCCCGACCCAAAACTGACGAAGGTTATCTGGATTGAAAATTTACTCCGGGACGGCAAAGTAAAGGCGGTTCTGCACACCGGCGGTGGTCCGGGATCGGCCCAGTTAGTTTACTCGATTCCGGCCCAGCAAGTGGGCAGCTACCAAATCAAACTCGGCTGTGTGTATTACAAAAGGGCCGGAGAACTCATGGTCTCGCTCAACAACAAACTGAATTGTCACGGCCTCAGTGGCAGCGATTACGGCGAGGTGAGTGTGGGCAGAAACGGAAAAATACAGGCTGGTGGTGTAAGCGTCAGCAACCGTGGGGTAAAAGTGCCCGGCGTGGATGTCAGCAACCGCGCTATCAAAATCGATGCTAAATCGGCGATGGCAGGTGTGCAGTACAAAGGGCACAAAACGGGGATGAAACGGAAAAGTACCGACGATGAGGATGAAGAAGACAATTAAGTTCATAGTGTCACTGCTGATCTCGGCAGTGACACTATCGGCTGCCCAGAGCCTACATCCCGTTTTCGGCATGTACCATCCGCGCATTTCCGATAACATCGACCCGCGCATTGACGGTGAACTGACCATTCGGCCCGATGTCCGCAATGTTCGCAAAGCGTGGATCGAACACGTCGTGCCAGAAGGCCCCGTACTGGCTATGATGAGCACCAACGACGATGAGGGAAACCGAATTTATCACATTCCCGCGCAGGTCGTCGGTAGATATACGTACCCAACCGGCAGCCTTGTCTACACGCACAGTTCTCGAAGCATTGTTTTGAGCATCGGCGAAGACGAAAGCGAGATTTCATTCATGGGCTACAGACTAAATGGCCATGTTGTGGCACTGGAACGGCCCCCGGTTCAACCATTGCCCCCGCTCGACAGGACAAACAAGCCCCGTACCGACTCACCCACCCCAC
>JAYTAC010000596.1:0-3180 GCA_043737755.1 Spirosoma sp. | reverse complement strand
GATTAAGTTGTTGTTCTTGCTGGCTGGTCAACTGAACGTAGCGCATAAATCTGAGTTTGGCTCAAAACTACCACACTATTTATAATCACTTACTTAAGAGTAGGTAACGAAATGTCTGAATTGATTCGTAAATTTTGCCCAAATGCTCATTAGTTGACCATAACCCTTCATTCATGGAACCCAGCACTGGGATTACCCCCAATCAACCCGGGGACTTCACAAAGCCCGTGGATGAAAAAACACGGCCTAAACCGAAGAAAGACAAGAAAAAAAAGGTCGGCCGGGGTGTTGAAACCTTGTTTCGCACCACGCTGACCAATCACCTAAAACTAAGCGAAATGGCTGACCAGAAGGCGAACCTGATGATTTCAATTAACGCCATCATTGTCTCCATCACGATTTCATCGTATCTCGGAAAGTCCGAAGGGAATACTGATCTGCTCATCCCCACGGTAGGGTTACTGTTCGTTTGCTTAGTTACGATTATCGTTGCCCTGGTAGCCACTAACCCAGTGACTAAGTCGAAATCAACGGCTACTTCCGGATCGGATGAGCCGGGGACGGACCTGTTGTTTTTCGGGGCGTACACCAAACTCAACGCCGACGACTATCGGCAGAGCGTTAAGAAGCTACTCATCAACGACGAACTGCTTTACAATAGCCTGATTGACAATATCTACGCGCAGGGCCGGGTGCTCGCTCGGAAATACCGGCTGTTAAAGTTCACCTACCAATTTTTTATGATTGGTTTTTCGATTGTGGTCGTCAGCTACGTCCTCGCGCTCCTTTTCTCCCAATGAACGTCATGGTTCTTCAAGGGTCACTTTAATCCTTTGAGAAACTCAGATTGCACCAGAGCCGGTTTGTTGATGAGGGTGTAAAATTCATCTAGGTACCTGAGCGTCCGCTTCACATAGCCGGGACTCAACCGGGTTTCGTTCGTGTACAAAGCATAGAGTTGGGGCTTCACCTGATTAAAGCGGTCAAATACTTTCTGGAAGGTTGTCATCGAATAAGGCAGTCCCCGATACAGCCGTTGCCGCACCGATTCAATATTTAGTTGTTCGGCGGGCAGGGCGTACTTCGCGTCCACAATACCGGCGTGGTCGAAGTCATAAGCCACTGCCAGGGGTCGTGCGTTGGGGGATACCGATAGCAGCCGGATGTTGTGCAGAAAGGGTACCGACCAGTCCGTGTTGCCAATCAGGTACTCGAATATCACTACCGTCGCCATGCTCAATGAATCGACGTAACCCATTTTGGTTTGCTTCAGTTTACGAAGTGTGGCCCCACTGCGTTTGGCCATTGTGTCTTCGTCTTCCAGCAGGAACGCCCAGTGGGTTTCGGGCGCGCGTTTGCCCGCCGAGTCGGCGTAGGTTACGCGGGCCAGGCGCGCCCGGAAACTAACGTCCGTCAGCAGGTTGTAAAGCTTATATACCAGATATTCCCGAACGACGTATTCTTCGATCTGGCAGTGCGTCACTAATTTTAGCTTATTCTGGTCTTCAAATACCGTATTCCGAGTTTTCTTCTTCGAAAAATCGAGGAGCAGGGGAGGAAACAGGCAGTTGGCTGATTTACGCCGAAAATTGCCTCGTACTTTAACTTTCAGGGGCAAGGCAACGAGCTGCTGCCGGACATCGGGATACGTAAGCGATACGGGATGTTCGACGGGCGTATCACCCCGGTCTTTGAGCAGGTTTCGTAGAGAGGTCGTTAGCGTAAACTGAAGCACGTCATCCTCAGCGAAGAGCGATCCGGCCTGAACGCGGGCTGTATCAGTAGCCGTTGTCCTGGGTTTGGCGTCGCTGGGAGCAGGCGCGGTTTGCGCTGAAGTGCCCTTTGGGATAGCGAGGCAAGCGACAAGTGCCAGAAGCCCGAGAAGCGTGTATGGGTGTTTCATGAAGTTTGGTGAGTTGTAGGTAGGCTAACGACAAATTCCGTGAAGTGGCCTGCGGTACTGTCTACTTCCAGCGTTCCTCCATGTCCCTTCGTCACAATGTCATAGCTGAGCGATAGTCCCAGTCCGGTGCCCTGCCCGGTGGGTTTGGTAGTGAAGAAGGGTTGGAAGATCTTCTGCTTCACCGCGCCAGGAATGCCCGTGCCATTGTCTCGTACCCGTAGCTCAACTTGCCCGTTGATACGGCCAGTGCTGACGGTGACAGTCGGCTGGTAACCATTGGGGTGCGGCTGTTTTTCCTTTTCCGAAACAGCGTAGAAGGCGTTGTTAAATAGATTCAACAGCACCCGACCAATCTCCTGGGGCACCACCTCCACTAGACCCAGAGTGGGGTCGAAGCTGGTTTTAAAGTCAGCCTTGAATGTATTGTCTTTGGCCCGCAAGCCCTGATACGCCAGCCGTAAATATTCATCAGCTAACGTGTTTAGATCGGTGGGCTGGCGTTCGCCGGTAGCAGTGCGGGAGTGCTCGAGCATACCCTTGACGATGGCCGAAGCCCGCCCGCCGTGGTGGGTGATCTTTTGAAGGTTCTGCTTGAGGTCGCCCAGCAGTTCGGCTTCCAGTTCGGTGTCGCGGTGGGGCTTTTGCTGCTCCTCTTCGAGTTCAGTAACCAACTCCACGCTCACCTCGGAGAAGTTATTAACGAAGTTGAGCGGGTTCTGGATCTCGTGAGCGATGCCCGCCGTTAGTTCGCCTAAACTCGCCATCTTCTCTTTCTGAATCAGTTGGGTTTGAGTGGCCCGGAGTTCGGCCAGCGATTGCTCCAAGAGAAGGCTTTTTTGATTAATCTCCTCTTTTTGCCCCTGTAGGACCATATTAGCTTTTTGTTTCTGAAGATAGCCAAACACAATAAAGCCCAGCAAGACCGCCAGCAAACCAAGAATAATGCGCTGATTCTTTTTTTCCTGATTGAGTAGATCTACCTCGATCTGCTTTTGAGAGATTTCATAGTCGGTACGAAGATCAGCCATTTTCTGGACGGCTTTCACGTTATTAATACTATCCCGGTAGACTACATAATTCTTATAATACTTGAAGGATTTACCGGGATTACCCGCTTTTTCATGTAATTCTGACAGCTTCAAATTGGCCGCACTGATTTGTTGTTTCAGGCCGTAGTGTTGCGCAAGCTTTAGGCTTCTCATCGCGTAACTCAGAGCGGTAGACTTATCTCCCTTCTCTAAGTAAATATCCGACATTGATAGGAGGTAAACCGAAAT
>JAYTAC010000595.1:0-3185 GCA_043737755.1 Spirosoma sp. | reverse complement strand
AAACTCCTCGTGCATAGAGTTGGGAAGCACAACGTAAACGACGTCGATGTCTTTGTTATCGGCAATGCGGTCGAAGGTCTTGTAGTCGTAGACGTTCTCTTTGGGAATGTCGTACTTCTTCGTCCACTCGTCAGTTTTGGCGGGCGTACCCGTCACGATGCCCGCCAACCGGCAGTTCTGCGTTTCCTGAAGGGCGGGAGCTAAGCGGGTACGGCTGTAGCTGCCCAAACCCACCAGCGCGATTCCCAATTTGCGGGCCGGTTGTCCCGACTCGCTGCGGATGGGTTCGCCAAATACATTGGTCAGGGTAGGGAGCGCAAGGGCCGATGCGCCCATACCGGCTAAAAAATGACGACGTGATACCGAAAGTTGATTCATAACCAGAGATGTGATGTGTTTTTCGGGGAAAGGCGTTTGCCGGGACCATCTACCTGAACGCGAAAAAGCCGCCCTACTGTTCAGGGCGGCTTTTCGTGTGGTATGAACCGAAGCCTAAACTACACCGAGAAGATGTACTTGTTTTCGGCGATCATGGCGTCGGCGATGTCGCGACGGGCGTTTTTAAGGTTCATCGGCTCGATTTTGGTGAACCGCTTCAGGCCCATCAGCATCCCGCGCAGTTCGTCGCCCTCGGCGAATGAGGTGATAGCCGCCCGGCCCGCATTATTGACTTTCTCCACGGCTTCGTGCAAATAAATCAGAGCCATCTGCTTCTGCAAGTCAACGGCGGCTTCGCCTTTGATGCCGATCAGTTTCTCGACCCGCAGCAGTACCGATTCGGCCACGTAGATTTCGATGGCCATGTCGGCAATGTTCATCAGGATTTCCTGCTCACTCGACAGTTGGGACGTAAACTTCTGAACGGCGGCACCAGCAACCATCAGTGCGGTCTTTTTCAGATTGCGCAACACTTTTTTCTCCGCTACGAACAACCCGTCTTCCTCCTCGCCGTTAAAGTCCGGAATCGACATAATCTCTTTGGCAACGGCCATTGCCGGACCCATCAGGTTCAACTCGCCCTTCATGGCCCGCTTCAGCAGCATGTCCACGACCAGCATCCGGTTGATCTCGTTGGTGCCTTCAAACAAGCGGTTGATCCGGGCGTCGCGGTAGGAGCGGTCCATCGGCGCATCGGCCGAATAGCCCATGCCGCCGTACACCTGAACGCCTTCGTCAACCACGTAATCGAGTACTTCCGAGCCGTGTACTTTCATCATCGCGCACTCGATGGCAAACTGCTCCAACGCTTTGAGCTTGGCTTCGGCATCGCCCATGCCCTGCTCCTTGAGGTCTTCGATCAGGTCGTCGATGTTCTGTCCGGCGCGGTACGAAGCCGTTTCCGACGCGTACACCTTCAGGGCCATCTCAGCTAATTTGTGCTTGATGGCCCCAAACTGCGCAATGGGCGTTTTGAACTGCTTGCGCTCATTGGCATACCGAACCGCGTGGTTGATCACCTCTTTCGCGCCACCAACGGTAGCCGCGCCTAATTTGATTCGACCGATGTTGAGAATGTTAACGGCAATCTTGAAACCGTTGCCCCGGTCCGACAGCATGTTTTCGACCGGCACTTTGGTATCGTTGAAAAACACCTGACGCGTATCGGAACCTTTGATACCCATCTTGTGCTCCGGCTCGTTCATGGAAATGCCCTCGTATGAACGCTCCATGATGAAGGCAGACAAGTTTTTGTCCGTCTGTCCCCTTTCGTCTACTTTCGCAAATACGATGAACAGGTCGGCAAAACCACCGTTGGTGATCCACATTTTCTGCCCGTTCAGGACGTAGTGCTTACCGTCTTCCGACAGAACGGCTTTGGTTTTACCCGAGTTGGCGTCTGAACCGGAATCCGGCTCGGTCAGGCAGTAAGCGGCTTTCCACTCGCCGGTGGCTAATTTGGGCAGGTATTTTGACTTCTGATCGTCGTTGCCGTAGTACACAATTGGCAGCGTACCGATGCCTGTGTGGGCCGACAGTGCCACCGAAAATGAGTGACCACCGCCCGTTGCTTCGGCAACGAGCATGGACGTGTTGAAGTTGGTGCCGAAGCCCCCGTACTCTTCAGGTACGGACGTTCCCAACAAACCAAGCTCGCCCGCTTTGTCCATTAGCGACGACATCAGGTCCGGCGATTTAGCCGCGTCGATCTCGTCTAAGCGCGGCCATATTTCACGTTCTAAAAACTCGCGGCAGGTGGCCGCGATCATTTGCTGCTCTTCGGTGAATTCCTCTGGAATAAATACGTTTGCAGCGTCGGTTTCTTTGATTAAAAATTCGCCCCCTTTAATGGAAGCTTTGGGTTCGGTAGCGATCATGTCGTCAGGAGTTTGTTAGGTATGCACGCTATGTACCGTACAAAGTAAAGTGGCCGAATAATAGTATGCAAGCATACCATTAACAAAAAATCCGCTCAAATAGTCCATTCAGCGGGGAAATATTGATTGGTATGATATATGCAGTTGAGCAGATTGTGACAGTAAATAGTCCGAAAGTCTATAAATTCTGAGGGCGGGAACAGTATATTTGGCAACAGGCCGAACGTGAATTTGCTCCTGCCCGCGTATTCACACGAGCAAGTAACATAGACAGGTATGAAAATAATGAATGTCCTGTTGTGGGTGCTTATTCTTACCACTACTAACTGTACGTTGACTTCTCGGTTGAGAGCGCAGTCAATACCAAACGTACCGGCCGACATTGATTTTGCCGGGGTTACGGTTCATTTGAACGAACAGGGCAGAGCACAACTCCAGCGGGAAGTCAATCAGCTATACACCGACCGGCCAAAACTGCGACGCGATATCGAGTCGCTGCGTCAACTGACGCCCCCGCTGGAACTGATTCTGGAAGCTAAGCAACTACCGAAGGATTACCGGTACGCCGTTCTGCCGGTTACCGATGACGGGTCGACGGGTTACTGGGGTCTTACGATGAGACGCGCCCTTGTGTTGAAGATGGTGGTGAGTGACGCGATAGACGAGCGATACCATCCGATTATAGCTACGGAGACGGTGGCTGCTCACCTGAGCCGGTTGCATGCGGCATCCGATAACGACGTGCTTACCCTGCTTCGTTACTTTCAGGGTGATACGTTGACGGATCGTCTTGCCAACACGACAACGTCAACTTATTTGGTGCTCGATGCGCAAAGTCCGGCTCTGATGTGGAAGACGCTCGCCCGCAAA
>JAYTAC010000594.1:0-7808 GCA_043737755.1 Spirosoma sp. | reverse complement strand
CTGATTTAGTAATCACTGACCTCATGATGCCCTACCATAATGGCTTGGAGATTTTGGAGTATGTGAAAAAATCGATCAGCGCGCGTACCCCGGTTATTGTGCTCTCCGCTTCAGGGCAGGAACAGACTATTTTGAAAGCGTTTAGCCTCGGGGCTGATGACTTCGCCCTGAAGCCCTTCAGCCCCAACGAGTTGGTTAGCCGCGTTCGTAAGCATCTGAGCAGCAGTTAGCCCGGAGGATGATGTGCGTGAGCCTGTTCATACTACCTGACTGGATAGCGGAGGTTGAGAATTACTGGCCAGAATTATTAAGCCCCTTCCATCTGTTCCTGGTATCGCTGGTTGCCATATCGGGACTGATAGCATTGACGCTGGTAACTCACACACTCTGGCTGATGCTGATCCGCAGCCGTCGCCAACGCTGGGAAGACGCCCTGCGGGGACGCGTCGAAGATGAAATATCCATCTGGCTGGCGGGTGACTATTCGACCGGAGAACTGACCATCAGTCTCCGGGAAGAGCTAAAGAAAAACCATCGATCCGAAAGAGTTATTCTCGATGTGATTTATGCCACCAGCAAGTTATTTCGGGGGGAGGGCCAATCGGCGCTGCGGGAGTTGTTGACCAGTCTCGATCTGCACAATACCTGTTACAAACTCTTAAAAAGTGGCCATTGGGAGCAGCAGGCTTATGCCACCCGCATCATCAGCCAGCTACAGATAGCGCCAGCTCTGCCTTTACTGAAACGTAAGCTCACGACAAAAAACAAAACATTGCGCCTTGAATTGATCGTAGCCATGGTATCCCTCGGCGACCAGGTTTGGCTCCGGGATGTCGAAGACACACACCCCCGTCTTTCAGAGTGGGAGCAGATTCTGCTGTTAGAGCGATTCAGACAGATGGATGCCAGTCATTTACCATCGTTCGACGGATGGCTGTCCTCCACCCACGCTGACTGGGTTCTGTTTGGTGTTCGTCTATGCCAACACTATAACCGATTTGATAAAGTGTTTAAAATGGGGATGTTGCTCATGCACGACGATCACCGTGTTCAGATAGCCGTGCTGGACGCATTCAGCTACCTTAGCTCCCCCGAGAACGTCCCGTTTCTGACCAATTATATTTATCAGACCGAGGGCGACCGACTGGTGTGTGCCCTGAAGGTGCTGGGGAGTCAGGGAGACCCTGATGTCCTCGATTTGCTCATATCCTACACGCAACACCTGGATCCGGCTGTTCAACTGGGTGCCCTAAGCGCGCTGAAAGAGGTTGGCCTGTCGAAAGATGAACTCTGGCAGCTAACGACTGAATCGCGGTATATCGATCACCTGTTTGATCCCAGGCTGGTATGATCATCAATTTACTGGCCGACATACTGACGTATCTATTTCTGTTTTATACGTTTTTGCTCATGCTGATCTACGTGATTTCAGCCCTGGTGTCATATCGGGTAATCCGGCAGCACGTTACCGAAACGTCCTTCGTCGATTTCCGGCAAATCCTGACTTCTCCGTTATCACCAAAAATCTCGATCATCGCCCCCGCTTACAACGAAGCCCTCAATATCGTCGACAACGCCATGTCACTGCTGGCGCTGGAATACCCGAATTTTGAAGTAGTAATTGTTAACGATGGCAGCAAAGACGAAACCCTGCAACGGCTGATTGATGCCTATAAACTGGAAAAGACCTCGCTGCTAACCCATCAAAGCGTCGAGTGCAAAGAAATTCTGGGCGTCTACAAATCGCGGGATGAGGCTGTCTCGCATCTGACAGTGGTTGATAAGCGCAACGGGGGTAAGTCGGACGCGCTAAATGCCGGTATCAACGTCTGCGCGGGTAAACTATTCGCCTGCATCGACGTCGACTGCGTACTGGAACGGGACGCCCTGCTCCGTATGATTAAACCGTTTCTGGACGAAACGGACCAAAAAGTAATTGCAACCGGGGGCGTCATCCGGTTAGCCAATGATTGTGTCATCAGCGACGGCCGACTAATTCAGATCAATGTACCCCGTAATCTGATTGCCCGGGCGCAGGTGCTCGAGTATATGCGGGCTTTCCTGCTCAGCCGGGTCGCGTGGGCCAAAATAAACGGCCTGCTGCTTATCTCGGGTGCCCTGGGGCTGTTCGATAAACAAACGGTCATCGAAGCCGGTGGCTATTCGCACAAAACGGTGGGCGAGGATATGGAACTCGTCATGCGGATGCGCCGGATGATGGAAGAACGGCGGCAACCCTACGCGGTACGCTACATTTCCGATCCGTTGTGCTGGACCGAAGGCCCGGCGAGATGGGACATTCTGGGCCGACAGCGCAACCGCTGGACGCGCGGTTTAATGGACTGCCTCAAGTTCCACCGGAAAGTATTTTTTAACCCACACTACCGGATTATGGGCATGGTGAGTTACCCGTTCTGGTTCTTATACGAGTGGTTAGCGCCCATCATCGAATCATTGGGGTTGGTCTTCACCGTGGTTTTGTGGGCACTGGGCGTGATTGATGCCACCAGCTTCTGGCTGTTGCTGGCAGCGGTCTACAACTACGCCATTTGCCTGTCGTGTCTGGCGATCTGGGTCGACCAGAAAACGTATTCACAATACCGAAGCAAACGGGACCTGGGTCGGCTCGTCGTCATGGCAATCATCGAACCATTGTTTTACCATCCATTCACGGTTTACAGCAGCATTCGGGGAACCATCGACTACATACGGGGCAAAAAAGGATGGGGAAGCATGACCCGCCAGGGGTTAAGCAAACCCACCGTTGTCCCCGTTACTACATAACCCCTAAACCCGTATTCCGTAAACCAACCGTACCGTGAAAACCATTGCCGTTGTACTATTGACCTGCCTGTTACACCACCTGCCCGCCCGTGCTCAGCCGGAACCCGGCTCTGACGAACTCTTTAAACAGGCAAGGCAGGCCGCTTTTGATAACAAAGATTATATCCGGGCGATAACTCTCTGTCAGCAGGCCCTAAAACAAAGTCCTGACTATCTGGAGATCATGACCTTTATGGGACGGCTTTACACATGGAGCGACAAACTGCCGGAAGCTCGGGAACAGTTTTCGCTGGTGCTGCAAAGAGATTCGGTCAATAAAGATGCGCTGGGTGCTGCGACCGACCTGGAATTTTGGAATGACAACTCCAGCCAGGCCCTGATTTATTGCAATACCGTCCTGCGGCAATACCCGATCGATAGTGACTTCCAGCTCCGAAAAGCCCGCATCCTGAATGACCTCAAGCGAGCTACGGAGGCCTACGCTGTTGTGGCCCAGTTGCTAAAGACCAATCCAGACAATGCGGAGGCCCGCGCCCTTGCCGACCGGCTCAAATGGGCTGCTACCAAAAACATGGTCAGTGTCGGCTACGACTTTCTGTATTTCGACAAAAATTACAACAATGCCCTGCACGAAAGCCCTTGGAGCCTAGCCAATATAGACTACTCCCGATCGACCCGGCTGGGTACAGTCACAGGACGGCTCAACTACGCCAACCGCTTTGGTTCCAATGGTTTCCAGACCGAAATCGATGCTTATCCGCACATCAGCAACACATTTTACAGTTACCTCAACGTCGGTATTTCCGGCGATGAACCGGTCTTTCCACGTTTTCGGGCGGGTGTCTCGCTATACGCCAATCTGCCCCGGAGTTTTGAGGCCGAAGCAGGTTTTCGCTACCTAAAATTCACGGATGAAACGTGGATTTACACCATGTCACTCGGTAAATACCTGAAAAGTTTCTGGTTTAATCTGCGTACATACCTGGTTCCGGGAAACAGTAATATTTCGCAGACGTATATCGGAACAGTTCGTTACTACTACGATACGGCCGATGATTTTATCGCCATTTCGGCAGGAACCGGTATTTCGCCCGATGAAGCCCGGAATGTACTGCTCGGCCAGGAACAGGTTGTCCGAAAGCTGGGGTCGCAGCGGGCCAGCCTCGAGTTCCGCAGGAATTTTCGCCGTCGCTGGACACCGTCTGTCGTAGCCTCGTGGTTCGCAGAAGAACAGGGCAGCCGGCCACGCGGTAACCAGTGGGGTGTCAGTTTTGTGCTCCGTCAACGATTTTAGGTTTACTCCGCACCTTCATGAGTAAGCGAAATCAGGCTTATTTTCTCATTGCATTCGTATTGTTGCTGCCACTCTGGATGTGGCTGGCCTGGGTACTTACGCCCAAGCGCCAGTTGGTGGCCGCTATTGTCGATAAAACAGTGCTTCGTCCCGATGGGCAGGAACATATTTCACTGACGTGGATACTGAACCACCAGCGCTTCACCAAAACAAAGAACCTGGGCTACACCATTGGCCAGGATTATTTCGGCTTTTTCCCCCTGAAAAACCATCAGTATCAGATCAAAGGCCTGGAGCGATTTACGGACCAGCAACTGACGCAGCTTAGTCAGGACTGCGACTTGGCGTATTATACCGACACGTACGGCATTTACCGGCAGGAATGGATGCAGACCGATACTTCAGCAGACCGTTCGGGTATTATTTACGGTGGTATGAGCCGGAAAGACGTAGATTTTCTGTCGATGATGAAGCAAAACCACAAGCTCGTCCTGGCTGAATTTAACGACATCAACTCGCCGACGGAACCGGCCGTTCGCGCCCAGTTCGAGTCGACGTTTGGTGTCTCCTGGACCGGATGGATAGGGCGTTTCTTCACTTCATTGGACACAACTGCCAATCAGGAACTGCCCCGGTGGTTAGTCAGAAATTACAAACGACAGCATGACGGCAAGTGGCCGTTTACCAAATCCGGTATCGCCTACGTATCAGAAAACGACGTAGTTGTGATTCTCGAAGAGGATACTCATCTCGTCAAAAAAGTACCGATGATGCTTTCATCGGCGGTTGGACGGTCGAAGTTTGACTTACCCGACCGGATTCGCTACACGTACTGGTTCGATATTCTCACCTACGACCCGCGTGTTAATCAGGAAGTAGCTACCTACGAAGTTTATCCAACTGAAGTCGGTAAGCGGGAATTGGCCCGGTACCGTTTGCCGACTAAGTTCCCGGCCATTCTGATGCACGACGAACCTGACTACGCCTTCTATTACTTCGCCGGTGACTTCTGCGATAATCCCGTCAGTATGTCGTCTGCCTACTTCAATGGTATTGAGTGGTTATCATGGCCTGCCCACATGACCGAAGGTCTCACCGAACGAAAAGGGTTCTTCTGGCGGGTTTATCGTCCCCTGGTTACCCGCATACTCGAAGGGTATTATGATCGTACGCGGGTACGGCCCCCGCCAGCCACTCGATAAACGGTTGCGCTCAATAATTTGGAGACAAATCTGCTACCCCCATTCAGTTGTAACGTGCCAACACGGAATCAGGGACAAGTTTGGCACCGTTAAAGAACTTCTCATTCCTTCGCTTGAACTGATCGAAGGTGGCGTTCATGCGGTTAAACTGCCCTGGCTCGTTGACGGGTTCGAGGTTCATGTTGTTATCAATGCGGTACAATGTGTTCTGGTTAAGCATGTACGGCCCCATGACAAAGTCTACTGTCTCAGCTTTGGTCATTTTAAGCGGATAGGCGTGAATATTCTGGAACTGACGAGTGGTATCGATGCCTACGCCCATCCAGCTTGCCACCGATGGTGTGCTGAGGTTGTAGTTCTTCTTCAAAAAAGCCAGCAGCGTCGGACATACATCAAAATGGGTTGAAATGGAGCGGAATGTAGCCCGACGTTTCAACAGGGGAGAATATACAACCAGCGGAACATGGTATCGGTCGATTTTGGTGGTCATAGGAATTTCTGGCATCCGGTGATCACCCGTAATCAGGAAGATGGTCCGATCGAAGTCCGGTCGTTTCCGATAGGTAGTAAAGAACTGGCGTAGCGCATCATCGGCATACAATACGGAAGCCAACTGAGCGCGATACCTGCGCCGATTCTGTTTTTGATCCTCCGTCAAGCGCAGCGATTTTATTCTCTGTTCGGCTTTCTGCAAATACAACTCCTGTTCGTTAATCCTGAACGGATCATGGGTAGAAACCGTCAACAGAACCTGAAGTTTGGGGCGGACGTCAGCAGCGGTGTTTACGGCGAAATAGTGCCGGAAAAGATCCTTATCGCCATATCCCCAGGTGAAACCGTCCGTGCCGGGCATCTTTTGATAACCTGTACCAAAGGTCGGCTCGTCAACAATTCGGTCAACGCCCTGTTTGCGTAGTAATACGCCCATGTTGTCGAACTGCGCGTTACCGCCGTAATAAAACGCCGATTGATACCCATTTCTTTTCAGAATACCCGGTAACGAAAGGTGGGTGGGCATTTTACGATCTAAGTCCGCGAAACCTTGCTGCCCAAACGGGAGCGATCCCAACAAAGCGGGTAAGACCGCAAAGGTTCGGCCTCCTTCGCTCAAGAAATTCTCCCAGTAGAGACTATGTTGTGCCAATGAATCAACAAAAGGGGTGAAACTGCCTAAATAAGCATCGGTTCCGGTAAATGCCCGCCCCAGGCCTTCGACAATGATGATGACTATATTCGGCGGATCTGGTGCCGGGTTAAAGAAGGGGCCAAGCACGTCCGGAGTTTCGTCTCTGTGCAGAAAAGGGTACTTATTCTCAGCCAAGTAGTTGATTTGGCTGACCTTACCGCTGGCCATAGTCACTCCATAATCACCAATATATGCGTCCGCGTAAATATCCACGCCACTATCCTTTTTCTCGTAGAAGCGGGTCATAGTCGCTTTAGCTAAATAGGCCGATTTATTAACGACCAGATTACGAGCATTTTCAGTCTGTAGAGGTACGGAGACCCAGGTGTTAACATCGAAGATTGCCGCCAAAACAGTTAGACATACCAGTCCAATCGGCCAATAGGCACCCGGCTGAACACGATAGGCTATGAAATTGAAGCTGAAAAGAGCCAACCCAGTAACGACAAGTAACGTCCCAATAAGACCTACGCTCAGGCCTCCGGCAGCCCCCATTGTCTGACTAATCTCCTCAACCGAATAGCTATACAGATCAGACCCGAGCAGTGCAGATGTTTTCGTAAAATAGACCGTCAAAGCCACTTGCACCAAGATCAGTACCAGACAAAGCACAACGTATATCAGGCGTGCCAGCTTGATTGACAGGAACGACCCAATAAAAAAGATGATAAACAAAAAAAAAGAGCTTTGTAAGAAATAAATAATATCAGCCAGAAATGAAGACGCTGCAATAAATATCAGTGACCCGGATGTGCCGTGAACCAGGTAATTGTAAGTTAGTTCCCCAATCCGGCAGGCGATAATACTAATGAACCAAGCTGTCGAAAGGGCAGCAAATTTAGAGAGGGTGGACAGACGATTATGAGAGTTTGTTGGAGCAGAATCAGCAGTAGCTATCACGTAAATTCTATATTTTATTACAATATAGAAAATAAATTTACAACATACTTTCTAAATACGAATACTATTAATAAAAAGAAAGTGTTTATTAAATACATGGTAGTGGCTGAAATGTGTTGATCAAGAAATCTTTTCGAAGAATGTTATATTTAATCCACTCAAAGACAGCGTATTACTCTTTTTTGCTATTGGTTTATCCCGTCTGCCAACACGTTTTAGCCACTACCAAATACATAATTTTAATTGTATTGTAGTTCGTGTTCACTTGTTTTCAGCAACTTGTATCTTACTGATATGTTTTGACAGCGGTTAGTTATGAATTAGAGGAGACAATGGTCTACGCTAACAGGGCTTTCTTATAAAAACGGGCAAGTAGCCGTTAGCCCTACTTTTGTGGTTGCAACACGACAAAGCCATGACTGCCACTGCTTGCCCAATCAAA
>JAYTAC010000593.1:0-3190 GCA_043737755.1 Spirosoma sp. | reverse complement strand
TCTGGTCTTTCACCTGCTGGCGCAGTTCGCTCTTGAGCATTTCAAGGCTCTTGCCGTAGGCTTCAACGATGTTTTTGTCGGAGCCAAACTGCTGCACCATGTAGCCCATGCGCTGGTCGAGTTCGCTGTCCACGATTTTTTCTTCTACCACCACCGAGTCGATTTCAGCTTTGGCAAGCATCATTTTGTTGACAACGAGACTCTCGAGCAACTGGCACTTGGGCGGGGCCGTCTGATTTTGCCCGGCGTATGACTGAATCGTCTCGTCCAGATCGGATCGGAGAACATAGTAGTTGTCGACTTTGGCGATGATTTTGTTCAGGCTCACGCCCTGACCCTGCCCAAACGCGGGGGCGGTCAGGAACCAGCCAATCAACGCGATAAGCGTACTGCCGAGTGCTTTTTTCATGTGTTAAAGGTACGAAATGAACGTTGTACGCGTCTGTTTTTAAGGATTTTTAAGGTGACGGCACGCGGATGACACTGATAGTGCGGATTAGCACGGATAAAAAATCACAACAAGAAATTCGTGTTGATCCGCAACGTCTGCCGGTCCGCCGGTGTGGTCACTCGTCGGTCCGCTGATGCGGGGCCATTTATTTCACTAACTTTTTCATTTCCGCTTCATTAACTCTGATTGGGTATTTCTGCCGCAGTTGGGCCAGCCACTGCTTTTCCAGCACCGCCTGATACTCGTTGATGACGGTCCCCCGCGCTTCGCTGAACGTTTTGGTACGGGCCGGTTCAACCCGGACGATGGTAACGGACACGGCCTTACCCGCCGGGCGCACAACTGTGTTGCCGGGCTTCCATTGATCAATGGCATCGAGATACGGGTTCATACCCGTCGCAAACAGCCCCTCCACAATGACCACTGCCGGGTTGGTGGCTGGGCCGGACGGTTGCTGACCCTGGCTGCTGAGAACGCTGGCTACGTCGGCTTTCGCATTGGAAAAATACTGAAACGTCACGGTGCATTGAATGGCCGGATCGGTAGACGGCCCCGGTCGCGTGCCCTGGTAGTCTTTCTCGCTGATACGGCTCAATGACACACCGTTTTGCCGCAGATAGCTGACCACCAATCGGATGCGCCCGGCCGACACGGAATCGCGCTCAACGGGGTCATGCGAACTGCTCACCTCTACCACGTAGTCGGGATTGCGCAGGAGCACCGCCAGCACGTCCAGCAGGTTGCCGTTCTGGTCGGAAGCAACGGCGGTTTGGTTTCGGCCGTAGGTGATTGCGGCTCCCGCCCGCCGAAGTTGGTAGGGCGGTTTTGTACTTAGCAGATCGGTGGCCTGTTTGAGCAACGCATCAGTTCGGGCAACGACGATGGTTGCCTGCGCCCGTTCGGGAAAGCGGTAGTTGTTCTTGTTTTGCTCGAAATACTGCCGCTGCCCCGTCGAATCGGCCATCGACCGCTCCCACACGTTTTCCTCCATCATCTGAGAAAGCAGTACCCCGTCGCGAATTTCGCCCAGCAGAGCGCGGAATTCCGACGATTTTTTGTCTAAGTTCTTCTCTTCCATCGCCATCAGCCGGTCGCCTACGAAGCGGTCGAAGAGTCGGCGCATGGCCACCGTCGGCGACCCGGTAACGGATGCTGTTTCTGTGGAAACTACGGCACTCATGGCCGGATTACGGGGGGGCTGTTGCCGTTGCCGGACGTAGTCGAAAAACTCGTTGATGGTGTAGGGCCGGTCGGCGATGGTGAGAATAGGCTGATTTTGCAGGGTCGATTCCAGCGGTTGCGCGTACCGCCACCGGCCGAGCAACAAGGCACTATCGGCTTTCAGAAGGGCACTTTTCATAATGGGTTTATTCTCCCGAACGGCGTATTCCTTCATCAGCCGCTGCACCGTCGATTGCCGCAGCACGTCGGCGCGAGTGTCGGTCGTGACGCGCTGGCGCAGGGTGGGAGCCAAATCCGCAAATGGGCCGATACCCCGCCGGTCGATGAGTTTGATGATGTGCCAGCCGTAATTGGTCCGCACGGGTCTGGAGAGGTCGCCGGGTTTGGCCAATGCATAGGCGGCTTCTTCAAACGGCGGCACCTGCCGACCCGTTTCAAAACCGGGCAGCACCCCGCCGTTGGCCCTGGACGTGGCGTCGTCGGACACCTCCCGGCAAACCGTCTCGAAGGATTCTCCTCTTTGCAAGCGGGCATAAGCCGCGTCGATGCGGGACTGAGCCGCCTGCTGTCCAGTCTCGTCGGCCATAGGACCATCCAGTCGGGGACTCATGCGTACCAGAATATGAGCCACACGCACGGTGCCCCGCCCCGGTCGTCGGTTGTTGACGCGCACGAGGTGGTAGCCAAACCGCGTCCGAACGGGTGCCGACACGGTTCCGACGGGCGTGGTGTAAGCCGCCGTTTCGAGGGGGTACACGACCGAAAACGCCGTGAAATAACCCAGACTGCCGCCGGTCGACGCCGTTGTCACATCCTGCGAATGAGCGCGGGCGAGCTGAGCGAAATCCTCGCCGTCGAGTGCGCGTTTGCGGAGAGCGAGGGCAGTTTGGTATGCCGTCAGCGTATCGGCCGGGGCTGCATCCTCAACGACGGCCACCAGAACATGCGATACGTTAACTTCCTGCTGCATACGCTGATAGGCTTCGGCGGCTAAGGATTCGACCAGCACTTTATCGGTCAGGTACGACTGCGCCAATTGCTTACGGTAGGTGTTCATCTCCTCCCGGAAGGCTTCCGTCGTATCGCGCTTTTCGGCTTCGGCAGCCACAACCTTCAGCTTCAGGTTGGTATACAAATCGAAGTACTGACTGATATCCGTGCGTTGGGCCGAGTCCGACGATAGTTGATTCCTGGTAAACGACTGAAAGAAGTCATCGGTGGTGAATGACTTGTTGCCCAGCAACAGGATAGTCGACGGGGGCGTTTGCTGAACTACCGGGGCCGTTGTTTTACAGGCGGCAAGCAGTACGAGACAAGTCAGCAAAAAGCTACCTGTTAATTGGCGCATAGCGTCAGGATTCATTGGTTTCAGGTTGGTTGAGAATGGACTCGGTGGTGATGCCGTTCGTCGGGCTAACAACGATTTACTGAGGTGCATTATTCATTTTCCATTTTTCATCACCCGCTAAACACTTGGCTCCTGCTGGCTCAGACAGTGAAAGCTACCCAGTCCCCACACGATATCAGTCGAGTCGATGCCCACGATTTTTCGGTCGG
>JAYTAC010000592.1:0-3193 GCA_043737755.1 Spirosoma sp. | reverse complement strand
TTCGAGCGGGAGTGCCGGGTTCGGGGCGTTTCGTTCGAGCTGCTGTCCGACGGTGGAGCCGTGTCGCTCAAACGGCAATTGGCCAATCCCGACCTGAACATGGACGTGGTGACGCTCCAGAAGGCGGCCAAAATCATTGTTTATTCGCCCGTGAAGGTCAGCCCGGCCGAGTTCGAAAATACCGATGCCGTGCTGCTCGTGCTTACCTACGCCGAGATTCCCTACGAAATCGTGTATGACGAGGAAGTGCTGAAAGGCGATTTGCCCAAATACGACTGGCTGCACCTGCACCACGAAGATTTTACGGGTCAGTTTGGTCGTAACCTGCACCGGCAAACCGCAGCCGACATCAAAGTGCAGGAGGACATCGCGAAGAAGTTCGGCTACGCGAAAGTGTCACAGATGAAATTAGGCGTGGCCAAAGGCATCAAAGCGTTCTGCGCGGGCGGGGGTTACCTGTTTGCGATGTGCTCGGCCGCCGAAACGCTCGACATTGCGCTGGCTGCTGAAGGCGTCGACATCGTGGGCAGTAGCTACGACGGCGACGGGACGGACTCGGACGCTCAGTCGAAACTTGACTTCGGCAAAACGATGGCGTTTGAGAATTTCACCCTCGAAGGCGACGACGGCTACCGGGGCTTCTCGACGTTCTCCGACATTAACTCATCGGGCGGACGCGGCTACGATCAACCCGCCGGTTTCTTTGAGTTGTTCAATTTCTCGGCCAAGTGGGACGTCATTCCGGCGATGCTGACGCAAAATCACGAACCGATCATCAAAGAGTTCTTCGGGCAGACGACCGCATTCCGCAAAACGGCCGTGAAGCCGGGTGCATTGGTCATGGGCGAGGGCAAAACGTCGGACCGCTACATCTACGGCGAACTGGGCCGGGGGCAGTGGACCTTCTACGGTGGTCACGACCCCGAAGGCGTACGCGGGGGTGGTAGCTGGCGCATCCCCACCGACCTGAACCTGCATCCCCACTCGCCCGGCTACCGGCTCATTTTAAACAACGTCCTATTCCCCTCCGCCCGCAAAAAGAAGCGGAAGACGTAAGGCTTGTTGAGAAGGCCCATTGAAACTTGGAGAAGGCATGAAATCAACACAACGACATCCAGGTTAACCCAAACGATTTAACAATAATGCCTGGTCAAAACCGCCCCAATCTTTTCCAATACGCAACCAGTGAGTTATCACAAGACGCGTTCATCTGCTGGCTGGCCGCGTGGGCAGACCCAAAGTTTCAGGCCGCTGACCCCCACTTGCACCAAACGGCTCGTGACTTCGTCGTGTCCATGATCCGTAAAGTGAAACAAGATTATGATTCAGTGAACATCGAAACAGTTGAAGTCCGACCACAGGTTCAGAAACTAGACGTTTTAATCGAAGTCAACAAGAACACTGCCGAAAAGTTGGCGATCTTGGTTGAAGATAAAACGCACACCAGCAACCACTCAGACCAGCTCAATCGCTATCACGAACAGGTCCGTGTGGCCGGATATACTGTAAATCAGATGATACCTCTCTACTTCAAGACGGGATATCAGTCAAAATTTGACACGCTGGGTTTTTTTAAAATATACCTCCGTCGCGATTTCTTAAATGTCTTGAAGAATGGCAAAGCTAACGGGGTGCGCAATGCTATTTACGACGACTTTCTACAGCATTTAGAAGGTATGGAATTGGCAGTCAACCAGTTCCTGACCAAAAACTTGACGGTAACCGACGGGGATTTTGCGTGGAACGATTATGACAGACGAGGATTATTTATGCGTTTGTACGAACAGTTCAGTGAAAAGGATGACAAAGCAGATTGGGGTTACGTAGCCAACGCTTCCGGCGGCTTCTTCGGCTTCTGGTGGAATTTTGAAGTTTCTGCGCAAGGTGATTACTGGAGCTACTTACAGTTGGAAGGTGATAAGCTGTGTTATAAAATTGGCTTTTCCGATGAGTTTTGTAAAGCCGCAAATTGGAAGGTGGAAGCCGAGAAAATTAGATCAACATGGTCGAGTATTTTGATAGAACTTGACATGGGATTGACTGACAGGGCTACAAGGATTGGCAAGACCATGACCATCGCTAAAAAGGCAGATGGGTCTAAGTACCTTTTATCCAAAGCCGAAGGCACACTGGATTTGGATAAAACGATTACGAGATTGCTTGAAGCACAAACAATCCTGAAAGAGGCTTATCAGTTGGTAGCTATTTCTGAGCAATAATGATTAACCGCCCTAACCTCTCCCCCACCGCTTTTTGGGACGTAGATATGACCACGCTGGATTACGAAGTTAACGCCGGGTTCGTGATTGAGAAGGTGATGAACTACGGATTGTGGGTGGATATTCTGGAGATTCTGCGGTACTACGGTCACGAACGGGTTATGGTCGAGGCACTACAGGCGGGGTATCTCAAAAAGAAAACCCTGTCGTTCTGCTGCACTGTCTTTAACCTCACCCCCGATCAGTTTCTATGCTTCACCCGACAACAGTTTAACCCGCTGCTCTGGAATCATTGATGAATGACCAGTCTACAGATCGGTGAACGGATTGACGTACTTCAACTCCGGGATTCTACGAAAATCGTTGTCATTGCGCGAAACCAATGTCCAGTCATTGACAAGTGCTGTAGCCGCGATGACTGCATCGGGCAACTTTGTTCGGTAGGTTTGGCGCAGTAAAATTGTTCGCTGAACGATGGCGGGTGACAAATCAATGATCCGGCAATCAGCGACAAATGCGTCTACTACCAGTTTATCGTCAGTACGCGGGGGTTGCCAGCTCAGCAGTTCAATCTGCGAAATGACCGATAGCTGACACGATTCATCAATAATTTTGGCCAGAAATAACTCAGCCGTTGGCGGCAATTTCTTGTCTAAAAGATAAATGATCGTATTCGTATCAATCAAATAGTCCGATTCCATTCGTCGCGCAGTTGGCTCAGTTGCTCTCCCAGTTGATCCGTCGTCCGCCCGGTATTGATCTGTCCAATGAAAGAAGACAGCTTTTTCTCAGGCAGTTCCGGCTGCGGGGAGGAGCCAGACGGCAGGAGTTCAATTAGATCAAGGTCCGCTAAGTCCTGCAACAACTGCATGGCTTTCTCATGGCGGATGGCAACGGTGACAGTCATCTGAGTATGGAAGGTTGGTAAACAAAGATAACCTCTTTCTCTATCAAATCATTAGCCTGTCCGCTCC
>JAYTAC010000591.1:0-7826 GCA_043737755.1 Spirosoma sp. | reverse complement strand
CGGCCCGGCGGCACATCAGGTCGAAGCAACGTTCGCTGATGCCGACCCAGCGCATACAGTGGTGAATTCGGCCCGGTCCCAGCCGCTCCTGCGCCAGCGTAAAGCCCATACCCTCGCCCCCGATCAGGTTTTCGACCGGCACCCGAACGTTAGTGTAGCGGACTTCGGCATGGCTGCCCCAGTGGTCGGAGCCGTCGCCCATGATGCTGATGTTGCGCACCAATTCAAAGCCCGGCGTGTCGGTTGGGACTAAGATCATGCTGGCCCGGCGGTGGGGCGACGCGTCGGGATTGGTGACAGCCATAACTACCGCAAACGCCGACCCGTCGGCCGATGAGGTGAACCATTTATGACCATTGATGACAAAATCTCCTTCATCGCGCACGGCCGTCGTACCCATGCGGGTGGGGTTAGAACCGGCAAACTCCGGTTCGGTCATCGAGAAACACGAGCGGATGTCCCCTTCTTTTAGCGGCTCCAGAAATTGCCGTTTGAGATGCTCCGGTGCGTATTTGTTCATCAACTCCATGTTGCCGATGTCGGGAGCCTGGCAGTTGAAGGTGTAGTGGCCGAAGGGCGTCCAGGCCAGCACCTCGCTGATTTGCCCGAACTCGCAGAGCGTCAGGCCCAGCCCGCCCTCGCCGATGCTGTGCTGCAACCCCCACAGGCCCGCCCGCTTCACGAGTTCACGCTTCTGATCAAGCAGTTTGGCTACGTTTGAGAAATTGCCGGTCAGATGCTCCGACGTTTCAAGCGGCACGATTTCATTGAGGACAAACTCGCGGATTCGGGGCACGAGGGCCTCGGTTTGGGGTGTGGCGAACAGGGATTCCATGAGGGGAATGGCTATTGAATGACGGTTAAGTTAGCTGTCTTTCCGGTGCGGAATCACGGTATAGTGTTCTACGCCAGACAGTTCGTTTTGGGCAATGTCGGCCGCGACCTCTTCCAAGTTCTCTTCGTTGGTGGTGAAGAACAGGCTTCTCTGGTTGCTGGTCTGCGTGGTCCGCAACTCGTAATATTCGTTGTGGTGCTGGATGTCGTGCTTCTCGACGAGTCGATACTGAGCCATGTGGGGTCGGTTTATGAAGGTTAAAGTTAGTCCTATTTCGGAATAATCGGTAGTTCCATCCATCAGGTCGCCAACCCAGTATCCTCACCCATCATGATTTGCGTTGCCGGTCGGGACGGACTAACAAAACCAGTAAACACACGTTTACCTTACCATACCCCGCTCAACGACAACATGGAATCCCCTGAATTTCGGCCCAAAGCCAGTGACATTTCCGGTCAGCAACTCCCCTACCCCGCCCGGCAGTCGGACATGAATCCTGCCCCCGACTCAGACCTGTCGAACTACAAACCAGCGGGTAAGCTCACCGATAAAGTGGCCATCATCACGGGCGCAGACTCCGGCATTGGCCGGGCCGTAGCCATCGCGTTTGCGATGGAAGGAGCTGACGTGGCCATCGTCTACAACGAAAACACGGACGACGCCAGGGACACCAAACGCATGGTTGAGTCCAAAGGCCGGTCGTGTTTGGTGATTCAGGCCGACGTTCGGCAGAAAGTCAATTGTGAGACCGCCGTTCGGCAAACGGTTGAAAAATATGGCAAACTGAACATCTTGGTCAACAACGCGGCTTATCAGATGGCGCAGGAGAAGCTGGAAGACATCAGCGAAGAGCAACTCCGGCGCACGTTCGACACGAATATCTTAGCCTACTTTTTCATGGCCCAAGCCGCCCTGCCCCATCTCCACGACGGCGACGCCATCATCAATACGGGTAGCATCGTGGGCATTGTTGGCCACCCGATCTTGGTGGATTATACGGCTACCAAAGCGGCTATTCACACGTTCACGAAATCGCTGGCCATTCAGTTGGGCGAGCGCAACATCCGCGTCAACTGCGTAGCCCCCGGCCCCGTCTGGACGCCCAACATTCCGGCGACGATGCCGAAAGACGAGGTCGAAAACTTCGGGCACGAAGTTGCCCTCGCCCGCCCCGGCCAACCCGAAGAACTCGCGCCCGCTTACGTCCTGCTGGCTTCCAGCGATGGTAGTTTCATGACCGGCAGCATCGTGGAAGTGACGGGCGGGAAGCTGGGGTAAATAGTTTTTAGGTGTTTCAGTATGTATGTGTTTGTATGACCGCACACGCAAATACCTGAGCACTTACACACTGAAACACACCATATATATGCCCCAGAACACCGTCCGCACCTTGCTCGCCACCGATCACGTTACCGAGGCCACCCGGCAGGTGCTGACCGAACGGCTCAACGCCCCGCCCCGACAACCGACGTTCTTTTCGGCCGATGAGTTTTCGCTGTTACAGGCCATTTGCGACCGACTGATTCCGCAGTACAACCGCCCCGAATACATCGACGTAGCGGGCGGGATCGATGAGCGGCTCAGCCAAAACAAGTCCAACGGCTGGCGGTACGACGTAATGCCTGCCGATGGTGATGCGTACAAACAGGGCTTAGCAGGAATGGAAGAAACTGCGCAGGCATTATTTCAGCGGTCATTTCGGCAGCTTTCCGGCGATCAGCAAGACAGAATTATCGGTCTTATTCAAACTGGTGATGCTCCCGGCGATACGTGGCAAACCCTTCCCGCCGACCGCTTTTTTGAGGAATTATTAGCTGAAGCATCCGAAAATTACTACAGCCATCCGCTGGCGCAGGAAGAAATTGGTTACGTCGGCATGGCTGACTTACCCGCCTGGAATCGTGTTGGTTTAAATCAGTTGGAAGACCGTGAAAGATGAAACTGTCGACGCCGTTGTCATTGGCACCGGAGCGGGCGGGGCACCGCTATTAGCACGATTAGCCGCAGCCGGTCTGCGCGTGGTTGCACTCGAAGCGGGCAAGCACTGGAACCCGGCTAAAGATTTCGCCACCGACGAAAAATCGCAGGACAAGCTATTCTGGAACGACGAACGCCTGAGCGCGGGCAACAGCCCGCTGCCCTTCGGCAATAATAATTCCGGCATCGGCGTCGGCGGATCGACGCTCCACTACACCGCCTACACGCCCCGTGCCCAACCCGACGACCTGCAAATCCACACCGATTTTGGCGTGGGTGCAGACTGGCCACTCGGCTTCGACCAGATTGAACCGTATTACGACGAAATCGAGCAGTTTCTGGGCGTGTCGGGTCCGGCGCCGTATCGGTGGGGACCGCCCCGCAAAAAAGCCTACGCGCTGGGTCCGCTGCCCGTCAACGGAGCGGGGCAACTGATGGAAAGGGGTTGCCGGACGCTGGGCATCAACACCTCGCCAGCGGCTAACGCAGCGTTGTCGGCGAGATATTATCAGGAAGGTGTCGGCTACCGGCAGGCGTGTACCAACCGGGGATTTTGTCAGGCGGGATGCAGCAATGGCGCAAAAGCGAGCATGGACGTAACCTATATTCCATTAGCCATTCACCACGGAGCCGAGGTGCGGCCCGAGTGCTTCGTGACGCAGTTGGTACGCAACGCATCGGGCAAAGTCGGCGAAGTTATTTACGTCCGAAACGGTCAGGAAGAGCGGCAACGGTGCCGGTATGTGTTTCTCTGCGCCGGGGCCATTGAAACCCCGCGTCTGCTGCTGATGAACGGTGTTGGGAACAGCAGCGGGCAGGTGGGCCGGAACTTGACGGCGCACACGGCCCTGCAAATCTGGGGTGAGTTCGACGAGGACGTTCGGCCCTACAAAGGCATTCCCGGTGCGTTAATTTCGGAAGATACCCATCGTCCGCTTGAAGCTGACTTTGCGGGTGGCTACCTGCTCCAGTCCATTGGCGTCATGCCCGTTACCTACATGAGCCAAATGGCGCGGGGCCGGGGATTGTGGGGGCAGGACCTGAAGCGGGCAGCAGCGGCCTACAATCACGTAGCAGGCATCAACATCCTCGGCGACTGCCTGCCCCACGACCATAACTTTCTGGAATTGTCCGACGAAAAAGATGCGCGGGGACTGCCCAAACCCCGTGTTTATTTCTCAAACGGTGAGAATGAAGAACGCATGACGGCCCACGCCGACAAAATCATGCGCGACATCTGGGATGCTGCCGGAGCCAAAAACGTCTGGGCCTTCCCCCGCAATGCGCACGTCATCGGCACCTGCCGCATGGGTAACGACCCCAACATGGCCGTGGTAAACGCCGACGGGCAATCCTACGACATTCCGAATCTGTACATCAGCGATAACTCAACGTTTCCGAGTGCGCTGGCGGTGAATCCGGCCCTGACGATTATGGCACTGGCGCTGCGGACAGCCGACCGATTTCTACACAATGCAAAATGATCATTGAGCAACGTAAAATGCACAACGGGGACACATCATCACCGCTGATTACTGCCCATTATTCGTTTTAGATCATACAGTCAACTATGGACTTCCTTCAAAATATCAAAAAAAAATTCGGCGATGGTGATTATGCCGGTGACCAGTTTGGCGGAGCAGGCGGGGACGATGGCAGCGGCCTGCCCGATGCCAATCCCGGCAATTTTATGTTTGCCACGGGCATCGAATGCTCCTACCCGACTATCCAGAACGGCAAAATCCGGCGCGACCAGCTACGCGAGTGCGGGCACTACGACCGCTGGCAGGAGGATTTGGGGTTGGTGAAGGAAATGGGTTTGCGGGTCCTGCGTTATGGACTGCCCTACTACAGCATTCACCAGGCACCGGGTAAGTTCGACTGGAGTTTTGCCGACGACGTGATGAACGAGATGAAACGGCTCGACATTATCCCAATTCTGGACCTGATGCACTTCGGCGTGCCCGACTGGATCGAAAACTTCCAGAACCCCGAACTGCCCGTTCATTTTGCCGAATACGCCGGGGCCGTTGCCGAGCGGTATCCGTGGGTGCGCTACTACACGCCCGTCAACGAGATTTACGTCACGGCCCGCATCAGTGGGAAAGACGGCGTCTGGAACGAGCAGCTCAAGACCGAGAAAGGCTTCGTTACGGCCATGAAACACGCCGTAGCCGCCAGCATTATGGGCACCCAGCAGATTGCCAAACACCGGAACGACTGCGTTATCGTGCAAAGCGAAAGTGCCGAATACACCCACGAACTCTGCGCCACGCCCTCCGCCCAAACAGTACTGGACAATGAACTTAGGTTTCTGTCGCTGGATTTGCTCTACGCCAATGCGCCCTCGGCCACGGTATTCATGTACCTGATGGACAACGGCATGACCCGGCAGGAATACGACTGGTTCATGGTCGGGAAACCGCCCGGCTACCAGGTCATGGGCAACGACTATTACGGCCGGAATGAACGCATTAAATTACCGGATGGCAGCATTCAAACGTCGGTGGACGTGCTGGGCTGGTACGAGATTACGAGCGAGTACTATGAGCGGTATAAGCTGCCGGTGATGCACACCGAAACGAACGTGTTTGACGCCGACCAGGCGGTTATGTGGCTCCACAAGCAGTGGATCGGCATTTTACGGATGCGACGGGACGGGATTCCCGTGCTGGGCTTCACCTGGTACAGTCTCATTGACCAGATCGACTGGGATATTCAACTTGCCGAAGTCAAAAACCACGTCAATGAATGTGGCCTGTACGACCTCAACCGCAAGCCCCGGCCGGTGTGTGAAGCCTACAAGAATCTGCTCAACGAGTTTGGCCAAATCACCATCGTCCCCCACGCCGAACTATTTGAAGTAACCGACCGCCCGGCCCGGCTTAGAGTGGCTATCTGATGAGGTACGAAGCAAATGGCATTCAACTCAATGTTCTTGAGCAGGGCAGTGGTCCGCTGACGCTCGTGTTTCTGCACTATTTTGGTGGGTCGGCGCAGGAATGGCGTGTTGTGATGAGTCAGTTATCGGACGAGTACCGGTGTCTTGCCATCGACCTGCGCGGCCACGGCGATTCGGATGGTCCCAGCCGGTCCCGCTCCGGCGTACCGGCCGGTGCGGTGGATTCGCCGGCGACGGGCTACACCGTCGATGACATGGCCGATGACATCCCGGCAGTACTACGCGCATTGGGCGTTCGGGACTTCGTGCTGGTGGGTCATTCGATGAGTGGCAAAGTGGCACTGGCATTGGCCGGTCGCCAACCGGCGGGATTGCAGTCGCTGTTATTAGTGTCGCCCTCCCCACCCCTTCCCGAACCAATCCCGGACGCTGAACGGCAAAAATTATTGGTCGGATACGGGCAACGGTCAGCCGCTGAGCAGATGGTTAAGAACGCAACAGCGGCTCCCGTTTCCCCGGCTGTTCACGAACAAATCATCGCCGATAACCTGCGCACTACCAAATCGGCCTGGGACTCGTGGCTGTTGCAGGGCAGCAAAGAAGACATTTCAGCACGGATGTCGTCGGTCACTGCTCCGGTGCGCATCATCGTTGGTTCTAACGATAATGCCCTGTTGCCCGACGTGCAAACCACGATGACGATGCCCTATTTGACCAACGTTACGCTGGAAGTCATCGACGGAGCCGGTCACCTGCTGCCGTGGGAAGTACCGGACGAGCTGACGAAATTCATCCGCGAAAATTTACCAGCCAACGCGCCCAGCTGAGAACAAACATTTTATCTTTGCATCCACATTCAGGGTGAAACGTAGCGCATCCCGCGCCCGAAGCGGAAAAGTCGCCGACGATTCAATTCAGATCCCGCGGGGTTACCCCGACATAAAATTAGAAACTCATGATTAAGTCAGTAAACACAATATGGTGGTGGCACTCTTCTCATTTGGGATGAAGGTTGCCGCTTTGTGTTTTATACCAGCACTGTCAAAGGCTCACCGTCATCCCGGTGAGCCTTATTTTTTGCCGTCACGGATGCCATATCTTCAGGATGTGGCATCCGTTAACCACTAACAAAATGACAACACTCGCTCCCCCAACTACTTACCGCGTCGTCAGCCGTCACAAGCGGATGCTGGCCGACATCATCACGCCGGTCAGTATTTACCTGCGCATCCGCGACCGGTATCGCAACAGTATTTTGCTCGAAAGCTCGGACTACCACGGCAATGACAACAGTTTTTCATACATCGCCTTTGACCCCGTTGCGCGGTTTTCGTATGAGAACGGGCAGTTGACCACGCAGATGCCAGGCGAAGCCGAAAATACGGGTGACGTGCCGCCGGGCGGGATGCTGAACGCGTTGAAGCAGTTCAAAGACAGTTTTGCGCACAAGAAAGCCCCGTTTCCGTTCATCAATAATGGGCTGTTCGGGTACTTCGGCTACCCGGCCGTGCAGAGTTTCGAGGACATCACGCTCCACGCCCCCGTTCCCGCCGAGAATCAGATACCGGCAGCCGTCTTTGCGGTCTATCGCTACGTCATTGCCATCAACCACTTCAAAGACGAACTCTATCTCTTTGAGCATCAATATCTTCGTGACGGCGACACCGAAGCCGACAGCACCCTCGATGACATCAGCGACCTGATTACGGGCCGAAACTACCCGACTTACACGTTCAGCGTGGCCGGACCGGAAGAGTCGAATTTTACCGATGACGAGTACCGGAGCGTCATTCAGAAGGGGAAAGATCACTGTCAGCGGGGCGACGTGTTCCAGATTGTGCTGTCCCGACGGTTTGAGACGCCGTTTCTGGGCGATGAATTCAACGTCTACCGAACATTGCGGTCGCTGAACCCGTCGCCGTACCTGTTTTATTTCGACTACGGCAACTACAAGATTTTTGGCTCTTCGCCCGAATCACAAATCGTGGTCAAGGACCGGCAAGCCACTATTTATCCCATCGCCGGGACGTTTCGGCGCACCGGCGATGACGTTCGCGACGCCGAACTGGCCCAAAAACTGTATGACGACCCGAAAGAATCCGCCGAACACGT
>JAYTAC010000590.1:0-1137 GCA_043737755.1 Spirosoma sp. | reverse complement strand
ATTCCACGACCGGGCAAGCCGACGCCCGCTGTACGTTTTTTATCGGACCGGACTGCGCCGTAAGCCCGGCCGCTGCGCCGTTCGGTTCGATTGAGTTTGTGCAAACACTACCTGATTCGGTACTGAACGATGTTTTGGACGCGCTGATTGATGAAGCACGGTCAATTAGTGTGCCGACACTTCGGCTCGTAAACTACCCGCACTGCTACGCCCCCGAACAAGCCCGGCGGCTCACGAAATGCCTTCTTGACCGGGAATTTAGACTTACATCGAATGACCACACCTCTTTTCTGCCCGTCACCGGCGACACCTTCTCCGGCACCATCGTGGCATCGGAACGGCGACGGCTCAAGAAATGTCAGCGGGCAAGATTTCAGTTCAGGCACTGGTGCTGCCCCGATGCTGACACGGTTGTGTCATTCGTAGTCAGGACCCGTCAGCAGCGGGGCCACCAACTTACTCTCCCACCCGACCGGCTGAAAAACCTGCTTCAAACGTTTCCCGACCGGTTTCCCGTTTTTGTAGTCCGCGACGGCGCGACGGTTGCAGCCCTGACGGTGGCCGTTCGGGTTCGACATGACATCCTGTACAATTTCATGCCCGCATCCGACCCCGACTACCATGTCTACAGCCCGATGGTGATGCTTGTGGATGGATTGTTCGGCTACTGCCAGCATCAGCAAATTCAACTGCTCGATCTCGGCACGTCGCTCGACGGAAACCACCAGCCCAAGCCCGGCCTGATGCGTTTCAAACGCAACCTCGGTGCGCAGGAATCGCCCAAACTAACATTCGAGAAGAGTTTTTAAACGCAGAGACGCGGAGGTTGCACGGAGAACACAGAGAAAATGTTTGGATAAAAAACTCTGTGACCTCTGTGCAACCTCCGTTCCTCTGCATTTAAAACCTGCTGTTTTTTACGTTATTTTGTATAAAAAGAGCACATTATCGGGTACTGACTACATGATTGAGTCTGGTTTTAATTTCGTAAGTCAATTTCTGGGTACTCTGTTTGCGTCGCTGCTGTCGTTGGTGAAAGTGACGATTCGCGGGCGTCATGCAACCCGGCTGCCCGCCCGTCAACTACCAACTTGCTCGGTGCTTGGCAATGGCCCGTCTCTGAATGAGTCGCTGACG
>JAYTAC010000589.1:0-18164 GCA_043737755.1 Spirosoma sp. | reverse complement strand
AACCCCATCAGTAGCGAACACATCCGTCAACGGCTTGTATCGCCCCGAGTTTGAACATGATAGCTGCGGCATTGGCTTCGTAGCCCACATCAAAGGCCGCAAGTCGCACCAAATTGTGGCCGACGCGCTTCAGATGCTCCGGCGCATGGAACACCGGGGAGCAGTAGGTGCCGAAGCTAATTCCGGTGATGGTGCAGGGCTGCTGATTCAGATTCCACACGAGTTTTTTCTCGACGAGACCCGCAAATTAGGCGTTCATCTGCCCCCCGCGCTTCAGTACGGCGTGGGGATGGTTTATTTCCCGAAAGACGTGTGGCTGCGCGAAGAGTGCCGGGCGGTACTGAACCGAAAAATGAAGCAGATCGGACTGGAACTGCTCTGCTACCGCATTGTGCCGGTCAACAATGACGACCTCGGCAGCGGCTCCCGTTCGGCAGAACCCCAGATCGAGCAGGTATTTATCAAACGCCCAACCGGCATTACCAACCCCGACGATTTTGAGCGTAAACTTTACATTCTGCGCAACTACAGCACCCGCATCGTCAACGAAACGATTGCGGGCGTCGACACCTTCTATTTCTCGTCGCTCTCCTGCCGCACCATCACCTACAAAGGGCAGCTAACGACGCTGCAATTGGAGCCGTATTTCCCCGACCTTCAGCACGAAGATGTCGTGTCGGCCCTTGGCGTGGTGCATTCGCGGTTTTCGACCAACACATTCCCGTCCTGGAAGTTGGCCCAGCCGTTTCGCTACATCGCCCACAACGGCGAAATCAACACCGTGCGGGGCAACGTCAATTGGATAAAAGCCGCCGAAGGGCTGCTCGAATCGGCTAACTTCACCAAGGACGAGATGGATATGCTGCTGCCCATCTGCGATCCCAGCCAGTCCGATTCGGCCAACCTCGACAACGCCATTGAACTGCTGGTGATGAGCGGCCGGTCGCTGCCCCACGTCATGATGATGCTGATTCCCGAAGCCTGGGACGGCAACGGGCACATGGACCCCATTCGGAAGGCTTTTTACGAATACCACGCGGCCCTGATCGAGCCGTGGGACGGCCCCGCAGCAATTTCGTTCACCGACGGTCGTATTGTAGGTGCCACCCTCGACCGAAACGGGCTGCGTCCGTCGCGGTTCTGGGTGACCGATAAAGACATCGTCATTATGGCGTCGGAGGTGGGCGTATTAGACATCGACCCCGCTACCGTCGTCATGAAAGGCCGGTTGCAGCCGGGCAAAATGTTTTTGGTCGACATGGAGCAGGGCCGGATTGTGGCCGATGAGGAAATTAAGGAACAGATCAGTTCGCGCCAGCCCTATCAGACGTGGTTAGACGAGAACAAAATCAGGATTCAGGACCTCGAAGCCCCCATTAGGACGTACAACCATTACGATCCGGTTAAGCTGATGCGGATGCAACAGGCATTCGGTTTCACGTCCGAAGACTTGCGGATGATTCTGGGACCGATGGTCGAAACGGGCAAAGAAGCGCTCGGCTCGATGGGAACCGACGTGCCATTAGCCGTTCTGTCAGAGCAAAGTCAGCACCTGAGCCATTACTTCAAGCAGTTGTTCGCGCAGGTGACCAACCCGCCCATCGACTCCATTCGGGAGCGGTCGATTATGTCGCTCATTTCGTTCGTTGGGGCAACCTACAACCTGCTCAGCGAATCGCCCGAGCACTGTCGGCAGGTCGAACTCAATCAGCCGGTGCTGACCACGCCCGAATTCGACAAACTGCGGTTCATCGACAAACCGAACTTCCAGGCCAAAACGATCAACTGCCTGTTCACCGCCGATGGGCAGGGTAAATCGCTCGAGCGTGCTCTCGACCGTATCTGTCGCTACGCCGAAGACGCCATTCAGGACGGGTACTCGATCTTGGTGCTGTCGGACCGCGCCATCGACTCGAGCCACGCGCCCATTCCGTCGCTGTTGTCAACGTCGGCCATTCACCACTACCTGATCCGGCAGGGTCTGCGGGGTAAGGCTGGCATTTTGGTCGAAGCGGGCGACGTTTGGGAAACGCACCACGTGGCCACGCTGATTGGCTACGGCGCGTCGGGCGTGAACCCCTACATGGCGTTCGAGACGATTGCCAACATGAAAGAACGCGGGCTACTACAGGTCGATTATGACCTCGACAAACTCACCAAAAACTACGTCAAAGCGGTCAACGGTGAGTTGCTCAAAATCTTCTCGAAGATGGGTATCTCAACGCTCCAGTCGTATCAGGGTGCGATGATTTTTGAATGTCTCGGCCTGAATGAGACCGTCGTGAATCGCTATTTCACCGGCACCGTGTCGCGCATTGGCGGGATGGGTCTGGACGAAATGGCCCGCGAAATTCTGATCCGGCACGGCGTCGCCTTCCCCGACATGCCCGTGTCGGCACCCCGGCTCGAAGTGGGCGGTATTTATCAGTGGAAACAACGGGGCGAGAAGCACATTTTCAACCCCGACACCATTCATTTGCTTCAGCAATCGACGCAGCGCAACGATTATTCGCTGTTCAAACGCTACTCGAAACTCATTGACGATCAATCGAAAAATGCGATTACGCTGCGTGGTCTGCTGAAATTCAAGAAGGCAACGCCCGTTCCGATTGACGAGGTCGAACCCATCGAAAACATCTTCAAGCGGTTCGCGACGGGGGCCATGTCGTTCGGGTCGATTTCGTGGGAAGCCCACACCACGCTGGCCATTGCCATGAACCGCATCGGCGGCAAAAGCAACTCCGGCGAGGGTGGTGAGGATGAACTGCGCTACCAGGACCTGCCCAACGGCGACAGCATGAACTCGGGCATCAAGCAGGTAGCATCGGGCCGATTCGGGGTCACGAGTCACTACCTGACCAACGCCCGCGAGCTGCAAATCAAGATGGCGCAGGGAGCCAAACCCGGCGAAGGAGGTCAACTACCCGGCTTCAAAGTGGACGACTGGATTGGCCGGACGCGCCACAGCACACCGGGCGTGGGTCTGATTTCGCCCCCGCCCCACCATGACATCTACTCCATCGAAGACCTGGCGCAACTCATCTCCGACCTTAAAAACGCCAACCGCGATGCCCGCATCAGCGTCAAATTAGTGTCGGAAGCGGGCGTGGGGACCATTGCCGCCGGAGTTGCCAAAGCCCACGCCGACCATATCCTGATTTCGGGGCACGATGGGGGCACGGGAGCTTCGCCCCTGTCGAGCATCCGCCACGCGGGTCTGCCGTGGGAGTTGGGATTAGCCGAAGCGCATCAGACGCTGGTACGAAACAAGCTGCGGGGCCGCGTGACGGTGCAGGCCGACGGGCAGATGCGTACCGGCCGGGATTTGGCCATTGCTGCCCTGCTGGGGGCCGAAGAGTTTGGCGTCGCCACGGCTGCGCTGGTCGCTGCGGGCTGTATTATGATGCGCAAATGTCACTTGAACACCTGCCCGGTGGGCGTGGCGACGCAAAACAAGGAACTCCGCGCCCTGTTCACGGGTAAGCCGGAACACGTGGTGAGCATGTTCACGTTCATTGCCACCGAGTTGCGCGAGATCATGGCCGAACTGGGCTTCCGCACCGTCAACGAGATGGTGGGTCAAGCCCAGATGCTCGAACTTCGGGGTGATTTACCGCACTGGAAATACAAGAACATCAACCTCGACGCCCTGCTTTACAAACACCCGACCAACCTCGACGTGGCCCTGTACAAGCAGGAAGAGCAGGATCATTATTTAGACGGCGTACTCGACCGGACGTTAATCGACATTGCCAGACCAGCACTGGAATCAGCCGAACCCGTGTATGCCGAGTTTTCAGTGCAAAACATCGACCGGAGCATTGGCACGATGCTGTCGAACGAAATATCGAAACTATACGGTGGGCCGGGCCTGCCCGACAGTACGATTCATATCAAACTGCGGGGCACGGCGGGACAGAGTTTCGGAGCCTTCGCCACGGCGGGCATCAAACTCGAACTCGAAGGCGACGCCAATGACTACTTTGGCAAAGGTCTCTGCGGAGCACAATTGATCGTGTATCCCGACCGGATGGCTCAGTTCAAGCCGGAGGAAAACAGCATTATCGGCAACGTATCGTTTTACGGCGCAACGTCGGGCGAAGCGTTTATTCGGGGCATGGCGGGCGAACGGTTTGGCGTTCGCAACTCCGGTGCAAAAGTCGTGGTCGAGGGCGTGGGCGATCATGGACTGGAGTACATGACGGGTGGCCTAGCGATCATTCTGGGGCAAACAGGCTATAATTTCGCAGCCGGAATGTCAGGGGGTGTTGCCTACGTCTACGATCAGGATGGCACCTTTGCCCCGAAAGTGAACCGGGAAATGGTAAGTTTGGAAGACCTCAACGACGAAGATCATGGCATTGTACGCGAGTACGTTGAGAAGCACTTCGAATACACCACGAGCAACGTCGCCTTGGCCCTGATGCAGGATTGGGATCGGCAGATTGGCCGGTTTGTGAAAGTCATGCCGGACGATTTTCGCAAAGCATTATCCGGACGGAGCATCGCCCTCGCCGACCAGATTCGTGACAAAAACGTTGTCTATCAGGACATCACGGTGGATGTGTCGCCGGGGTGAGCCGATGAAGTTAGAACCGCCCATACAGATCGCGCAACGTAAGCTAACGCACTACCTCTCGTATTTCGCGACAAAGACGACAAATCGAATTACTTGGCACTTGGTGGGTATACACTTGAGAATTGGTTCGTACTTGAGCAGGATCTCTTGAGATTGTCTGACTTGGACGACGCTGTTTTTGAAAGCGAAGATGCCTACGGACCATCCTTCAGTATAATTGGTGAATTGCAAGGACCCAATGGTCGTTTACTACGTGTCAAGTCGATCTGGAAACGTGATGTTGACGAAGAAATCACTAAATTTATTACGCTGTATCCTCCAAAGCAGTGAAGGATGATGGAACTACCATTGTATGAACGAGTCGCATTGCGAATAGATGTACCAGAGAAAGGACTTAAAACGGGTGATGTTGTCACAACGGTTGAGTTCTTGGAAGCCCGACGTGACTTACCGAATGCTTATTGCGTGGAATCATTCAACGCAGTGGGTGAAACACTTGCTGTATTTACTGTAGCTGAAAGTGATTTAGAAGTATTAACAGAACATGATGTACTGCACAAAAGAGTAATAGTAAATGACACAGGTAACTTAAAACCTGTGACTATGTGGCAAGGTAGTGCGATCAGGGAAGCCCGACCAAGTTTTTTTGGTCTTGGGCAGCAGACGGAAGGTCAAGAGTGGGAGCCATTTGTAGCGGCTAATGCACTTACAGATGCCGCTATTATTGATGAGCCAGCAAATGATCCGCTCGACAAGTTAATCGTCGAGCAGGGTTTACGTATTAAAAAACTGTTCTTCGATACCGAACTGGATTTGATGATAGCACTGCTCACTAATGGTAGAGTGCTCAGTCTAAAACTATCGGGTTTTGCCCGACTCAAAAACGCAACGGCTGAACAGCTTGCCATGTATGAGTCGGAAGATAACGGCACGGCAGTAAGTTGGGAATCATTGAACGAAGATCTTTCCGTCCGTGGCCTCATCAAGCAGGCCGCCTTAGAAGAAACAATCTATCATTTGGCGAAAGTCGTTTGACCAACTACCTAACCTGCCACCACAATGGGAAAACCAACCGGATTTTTAGAGTTTACGCGTGAACTGCCCAAAAAGCGCGACCCGCAAGAGCGCGTTCACGACTACAAAGAAATTGACGTGCCGTTTTCGGCGCAGGACTCTCAGCGGCAAGCCTCGCGCTGCATGGACTGTGGTACGCCGTTTTGCCACAGTGGTTGTCCGCTGGGCAACATCATCCCGGAGTTTAACGACGCGGTGTATGAGCAGAACTGGGCCTACGCCTACGAAATCTTAGCCAGTACCAACAACTTCCCGGAGTTTACGGGCCGCATCTGCCCCGCGCCCTGCGAGTCGTCCTGTGTGCTGGGCATCAACAAACCACCCGTCGCCATTGAGTTTATCGAGAAATCAATCGCTGAAGTGGCTTTTGAGAAAGGGTACGTGAAAGCGCAGCCGCCCAAAACTCGAACCGGCAAGGCCATCGCCGTTGTTGGTTCCGGCCCGGCGGGGTTGGCGGCAGCGGCTCAACTCAATAAGGCGGGTCATACCGTAACCGTTTTTGAGCGGGCCGACCAGATTGGCGGACTGCTGCGCTATGGCATTCCCGATTTCAAACTCGAAAAGTGGACCATCGACCGGCGTTTGGCCGTTATGGAAGCAGAGGGGATTCAGTTCAGTACCGGCGTCAACGTCGGCGTCGACGTGAAAGCGGCTGATCTGATGGAGCAATTCGATCTGGTGATGCTAACGGGCGGCTCAACCGTTCCGCGTGACCTGCCGATTCCGGGCCGCGATCTGAACGGCATCTACCCGGCCATGCAATTCCTGAGTCAGCAGAACAAACGCAACGCCGACCGGCCCGTGCAGGTCGATCATCAGGGCGTTCCCTACGGCGACAGTGAGTTGTGGGCAACGGGCAAAAACGTGGTGGTCATCGGCGGGGGCGACACGGGTTCGGACTGCGTCGGCACGTCGAACCGGCACGGAGCCGCCAGCGTCGCGCAGATCGAACTGATGCCGATGCCCCCAAAAGACCGCGCGGCAAGCACGCCTTGGCCCAACTGGCCGATGATGCTCCGCACCAGCAGTTCGCACGAGGAAGGCTGTGAACGGCAATGGTCAATCAACACCAAAGCGTTTATCGGCGACGAGAACGGTAACCTGACAGCCCTGCGACTGGTAGACCTGACGTGGCAAAATGAAGGCGGCAAGATGCAAATGGTCGAACTGCCCGGCTCCGAGCGCGACGTTCCCTGCGAGCTGGCACTACTGGCGGCTGGCTTCCTGCACCCGCAGCACAACGGTTTACTGGATGACCTCGGGCTGGAATACGACGAGCGGGGTAACGTGAAGACGACCAATTATCAGACCTCAACCAACCCAAAGGTGTTTGCCGCCGGAGATATGCGCCGGGGACAGTCGTTAGTGGTGTGGGCGATTTCAGAAGGCCGCGAAGCCGCCCGTGCTGCCGACTGTTACCTCATGGGCGAGACCAAGCTGGAGGCCAAAGCGGTGTCGATGCTTGAAGCTGTCTGATGGTTCAGCCGTGCCAGTGGCCCGCAGGGTCCTGGTAGTGGCGGATTTTGGAAGACCCGCCACTACCAGGACCCTGCGGGCCACTGGCACGGCTAACACGTTTCTATTTCACCGCAACCACTTCCACCTCCACAAGCACCCCATCGCGGGCGATTTTCTCCAAGCTTTTAACCGCCTGCACACCGGGCGTTGTCTGACCAAAGAAGCTGTTACCAACGCTGGACGACAGTTGAGAAGCCGACGCATCCACTTGTCCGGGAACGCCCCGGAGGTGGTACGTGACCTGTTTTACGTTACGCATCGTCATGCCCACCCGGTCCAGAGCTGCAATCAGGTTTTGGAATACCTGCTGCGTCTGCACCTGCAAATTTCCGGCACCAACCAGTTCGCCATTGGCATTGTACGGCCGCTGTCCACTAATGTACACCTCCTTGCCGACAACGCCCGTTTCGACTTTGTACGTGTATCCCAACTGTAGATTGGGTACCGTCTGGGCCTGGACAAACGAGGTCAGCAACAAACAGACGAGCAGAATAAGACAAGATTTCATAGTAGATATAGTAGTTCGCTTACAAGGTGACAGTCTTTTCTCTCTCGTCAAAAAAGAGGTAATTCAGCAGATCGCAGTAGGGTTTGACAATCTGACAACCGCGCACAATTTCGTTGGCGAAGTTAGCCCTGAGTACTTCTTTGTCGGTGAATCGGTGCATAAAAAACAACTCTTTCCGGCGTAGCAATTCAATTTCGGGGTGGTCGGCGCGGTAGCCTTTCGGACTGGTTTTCATCACCTCACCCGATGCTTCGGGGAAGTAAGCCCTGAAGGAATCGGCGTCGATGATAGCCTTCAGCTCAGCCACGTTATAGTCGATTTCCTGCCGGAACTTGGCCAGGTTGGCAGGCGTCGGCTGCCACATCCCCGCGCCCAGAAACGATTTATTACCAGGCTGAATCTGCACATAGTAGTCAATTCGGCCGGAGTGTCGACCGCCGGGTCCAACAGCAAACGACAGGTTGGATTTGTAAGGCGTTTTATCCTTCGAAAACCGAATGTCCCGGTTGATCCGAAAAATACAGTCTTTGACGGCTGTATTAGCCAGCGGCTCAAACGCACTCATTTCAGCCAGTAGCCGACCCACCACACCGCCCAACTCTGTTTTAGCCGCTTCATACCGGTTTCGGTTCGCCTGAAACCAGTCGCGGTGATTATTACCGACGAGGTCAGTCAGGAAATCGAGCGTTGGGGCGGTAAGTACGGCCTTGTGAACGGGTTTTGTTGCCATAATCCACCAAAGATAAACAGTCAGGGTTTGAATCCGGCAAGATGTCAGGTGCTTTCGCGAAGAATCAGGTTCGTATCAGGCGGGCATTGCTCCGATTCAAGTGTTTGTTGATGTACTGAGCTATGAGTAGCTCTTTGGCTTCACTTTCTACCCGCACCATTACGAGGTGACTGACCTGCATCATCATTTTCAGCCCTCGCTTACCCCTGACTATTTCAGTACCCACCCGAATTTAACCAGTTTATAGAAGTAGATTGTGGCAGGTCGCCCATCATCCCCAATCGGCGAAAGTCTTTGGGGGTGGCAGCGGGAAAAGCACATGTGCGAACGGACAGGTAGCTGACGCGTTCCCGTTCACTCTCCCGTTAATTCATTTATTCACTCTTCACAAACGTCATGACAGGCAGCGAACTCAAATCAGTACAGGCACCCCTCAAAGAACAATACCGGGCGCAGCCCGCAACGGCGCTCGTCACGCTCCGGGCCGAGGGCACCCTGGGCGATCAGGTATCGTGCAGCATCACCACCGGCCGGGCGTTGGTCGAAGCGGGGCTGCACCCGGCCACCGGCGGCACCGGCGAATTAGCCTGCTCGGGCGATATGCTCCTCGAAGCGTTGGTGGCCTGCGCGGGCGTGACGCTGAAAGCCGTAGCCACGGCCATCAGCGTACCCATACGTCAGGGAAAAATCCGGGCCGAAGGTGATCTTGACTTTCGGGGAACGCTCGGCGTGGTCAAAGAGGCCCCGGTCGGGTTCAGCGACATTCGCCTGATCTTCGACCTCGACGCCGACGCTACTCCCGACCAGATCGAAACGCTCATCAAACTCACCAAACGATACTGCGTCATCTACCAGACCCTGCAACAGTCCCCTGCGTTGGACCTCGCTATTCAAACCACGGAGCCAGCCTGATAATAAGGTCAAATTTTTTGACAGGATAGTGCAGGAAGGCGGTACGATTGTTTAACTTTGATTAAATAATTCGAGCAAAATTTGTAATAATTCCAATCACTTAAATAACCCTTTTTACGTCTGTATGGAAACGCTTGAACTCGTAGAAACCCACGCAAACCGGCCCAAGTTTCGGTCGCACTATGACAATTACATCGGGGGCAAGTGGGTGCCACCCGTCGGGGGCGAATATTTCGACAACGAATCGCCGGTTGATGGCAGCCTGATTGCCAAGATGCCCCGCTCCAGAGCCGCCGACGTCGATTTAGCCGTTGATGCGGC
Source organism: Spirosoma sp. (assembly GCA_043737755.1). Taxonomy (GTDB): domain Bacteria; phylum Bacteroidota; class Bacteroidia; order Cytophagales; family Spirosomataceae; genus Spirosoma. Next base: position 8,522 of record JAYTAC010000589.1, on the reverse strand, counting down.
CCAGAAAGCGTTTGAAACCTGGGGCAAAACGTCGGCTACGGAGCGCAGCAAAATCCTGCTTCAGATTGCCGACGTGGTGGAGAAGAACTTAGAGTTCCTGGCCCGCGTCGAAACCGTGGAGAACGGGAAAGCCCTGCGCGAAACGATGGCCGCCGACCTGCCGCTCGTCGTCGACCACTTCCGCTACTTTGCCGGTGTCATCCGCGCCGAAGAAGGATCGGCAACCGAACTCAACGCCGACACGCTGTCGCTGATTATTAAGGAGCCGATTGGCGTCGTGGCCCAGATTATCCCCTGGAACTTCCCGCTGCTGATGGCGACCTGGAAGTTGGCTCCGGCATTAGCGGCCGGTTGCTGCGTGGTGATCAAACCCGCCGAACAAACGCCGACCTCCCTCGCCATTCTGTTTGAGTTGCTCGAAGGCATCATCCCGCCGGGCGTGGTCAACATCATCCAGGGTTTCGGACCCGAAGCCGGTAAGCCGTTAGCCCAGCACAAGCGCGTGAACAAAGTCGCCTTCACGGGCGAAACCACCACGGGCCGACTGATTATGCAGTATGCGTCGGAAAACCTGATTCCCGTCACAATGGAACTGGGTGGTAAGTCGCCGAACGTGTTCATGAAATCCATCGCCGACCACGACGATGCGTTCTTCGACAAGTGCGTGGAAGGAGCCGTGATGTTTGCCCTCAACCAGGGCGAAATCTGCACCTGCCCATCGCGTCTGCTGGTTCACGAGGACATCTACGACAAGTTCATGGAGCGCGTCATCCAGCGCACGGAAGCCATCAAACTTGGCCACCCGCTCGATGCCGACACCATGATGGGTGCTCAGGCCAGCAACGACCAATACGAAAAAGTGCTGTCCTACATCGACATTGGCTTGCAGGAAGGTGCTGAACTGCTGACCGGTGGCGGGCCGGCCGACAGCGTGGAGGGCGGCTACTACATCAAGCCGACGATCTTCCGGGGCCACAACAAGATGCGCATTTTCCAGGAAGAGATTTTCGGGCCGGTGTTGGCGGTGACGACTTTCAAAGACGCCGACGAAGCCGTGGCCATTGCCAACGACACGCTCTACGGGCTGGGTGCCGGTTTCTGGTCGCGCGATGCGCACGAACTCTACAGCATCCCCCGCCGGATTCAGGCGGGCCGCGTGTGGGTCAACTGCTACCACGACTACCCGGCCCACGCGCCGTTTGGTGGCTACAAGAAGTCGGGCTTCGGCCGCGAGAACCACCTGATGATGCTCAATCACTACCGTCAGGTCAAGAACATGCTTATTTCGTATAGCCCTAACAAGCTGGGCTTCTTTTGATTGAGAGAGTAAAAGGAAAGAGGGCCGAAAGGGAAGAATGGAACAAAACTGCCATTCTCTCTCTCGTCCCTCTTTCGTTATTCCCTCTTCCCCTTCGTCCTTTTACTCCCTTCGCAATGACCACTCAAACCATGTCCCGCGTGGACGTTACCCCGGCGGCTTCCAATATTATCAGCAACGTGCGGGCCGAGCACGGGCCGCTGATGTTTCACCAGAGCGGGGGTTGCTGCGACGGTTCGTCGCCGATGTGCTTCGCCGAAGGTGACTTCATCATCGGTCAGTCGGACGTGCTGCTTGGCCAGGTCGACGGCTGCAACTTCTGGATGTCGGACGACCAGTTCGAGTACTGGAAGCATACTCACCTGACCGTGGACGTGACGCCGGGCCGGGGGGCCAGTTTCTCGCTCGAAATTCCGATGGGCGTCCGTTTCCTGATCCGGTCGCGGCTGTTCGAGATGGACGAGTACGAGAGCCTGCCACCGGTTCACAAGGGACCGCTGGAAGACGCCTGAAAAGAGAAGAGGCCATTAATTGCTGATGACCTCTTTTTTTACAAACATCAGTCTACTTGTCCGGGTTGTTTACCAGAATAGTCACTTAATCACCAACGGGGGCTGGTCAGCGTTATGGCAAACAAAACCTTAGAGAAAGTCGAGGAAGAGCACAAAGACCAGAAGGTGGGCGGTGGCGACAACGGGAGGGCCACGGCAGCACCGGGACGGGTAGCGCAACCTCGCACAAAAGCAGCAAGAAGTCCAAAGGATCGAGCAGTGCCGGTGGCTCTACGAAAGGATCAGGAAGCGGTCACACAAACTGATCTGAACCGCACGGGCGGCCCCGCGGGATTACAACCGGATTTAAGGGGTTTACAAGATTTTACTGATAGCTGTTCAATCCTGTAAATCCCTTGAATCCGGTTGTAATCCCGCGGGGCCGCCCGTGCGGTTCAGACACTCAAAAAATATACCGAATCCCGCACCACGGAATCTCCTCCGTCACCATCCGGCTGAACACATCGACCATTTTGCCCTTGAGTTGATGATCGTAACGAATATTCCAGCCGCCAAACTGACTCACCTTGCTTTCCTGTAGGCTTGGCACCCACAGCAATTCTTCGGCTTTGGGGTTGATGGCTAAATTGGCCTGATGCTGCCCTTGATTATGGGTCAGAAAAATCACCTCGCATTTCAGTTGCGCTTTCACTTCGGGTCGTAACTCAGCGTCTACCTGCCGGAACAGGTCGCGGTAGTCGTCGCGCCACGCTTTCGGATTCCCGTCGGGACCAGCATATACGATGACGGGCGAAAAATTGACGTGTACTTCGTAGCCCGCATCATAAAAATCGTTGATGGCGGCAATGCGCTTCTCGATGCTGTCCGTGCGCACGTCGACCAACTTACTGACGTGACCGGGCATCAGACTGAACCGGATACGCACTTTGCGCTGCGGGTCGAAATCGAGCATGTCGCGGTTCACAAACTTAGTGGCGAACGTCGCTTTGGCACGGGGATGGTCGCGGTAAAAGTCGAACACCTGCCGGATGCCGTCGGATAAGCCGTAGTCTACCGAAATGTCGGAATTACAGCCGATGTCATACGTCCAGAACGTGGCGTCGGTCTGGTTAGCGGGCTTGGGCCACGGCAGCGAATGCGCGTGGGTATCGACCGTCGCTATGATGTCCTCGACGTTGGTGAAGAGCGTGATTGGGTTCACTTTTTTATGCCGGTCGACGTAGCAGTAGGCACAGCCGCCGAAGCAGCCGTTGGCGAGACTGGGCGCGATATAATCCGAGCTTCGGCCGCTCCATTTAATCTCCTTCGATTTAAGTTTGCCCAACACCAGCACGTCGGATTTAATCCTGAAGTGATTCATGCCGAGTTCGGGCAGGCGGTTGTGCTGGGTGACTTGGAGCGTCTCGGCGTCGGGATAATTGGCGAGTACGGCTTCGCCCCGGTCGTTGAGCGCATCGGCAGTGTAGAGGATGAGATTTGGCTTGAAATCGGTCATGAAAAGCGAGTTGAGTAAGGCAACTGAATAACGTCTCAGTGTGCTGATTGGTTCGTCAAATTTATCCTTTAACTTATTGACTATTAAATACTTACGACACGTAAATCGCAAACGTAATCACCGAATAACCGAACGTTTTCGATGAACGGGTAGCCGGTTGGTTAACCAAACAACGCCCATCACTTCACGGCACACGCGGTGAGACAGTGCAGACAATTTTCGTCCGGCAAGGTGTGTTACTCTACATATACCTGCTTATACAACAGGTCCTGCACCACTACACTTGTCAATAAAGACCTGAAATCAGTGTCCTCTCAAGTAAATCTTGTATGATCTCAAGCCTCGCCGACGCGTACTGGTGATGAACTTGATTTAGCTTTGACTAATCTAATCATTGATCGCAGCCTTTGTAATCATGGACTACCAAACTACCCTCAGCCAGCTTTATCAGGATTTTAATGACCGGGATATCGATGCCGTTTTAGCTCATGTACATACGGATGTGGCCTGGCCCAATGGATGGGAAGGTGGCTTTGTACACGGACACAATGAAGTACGGGCGTATTGGCTCCGCCAGTGGCAGGAGATCAACCCCAACGTGGTGCCCATCTCTTTTCAGACAAGGCCCGGAGGGGAAATTGCAGTAGGCGTCCGTCAAGTCATCAAAGACTTGAATGACCGGGTTTTGAGCGACAGCCAGGTGACCCACGTGTATACTTTTGAGGAAGGGAAAGTGCGGGCAATGGTCATTGAATGAGTCAACGATAGTACCCTCACCCTTTTGCGAAATACAAACGGGCGGCTGCTCTACTTTTTCCAGGCCATCTGATTCACCCGGCGACCAATGGCGAAACCCATCCGCAGGACTTCCTCGCAGTCCATCCGGTAGTGAACGCCGAGCGGAATGCGCGAACAGGCGTTCTCCTGCGCCATTTCATAAAAACTGTCGAAGTCTCGTGGTGTACTAATGAACTCCGTGCGCCCTTCGTGGCAGCGGTCGGTCATGGCGTAGGCGGCTCCGTAGATATCGATCAGGACTTCGGCCGCCACATCGCCAAAGCCCAAATGACCCGACGGAAACGCCCCTGCTACTTGTCCAGTTCGTAGACGTCGCGGTAAATTCGCAGGTTTCCGGCCGCGTCCACGTCGGCCGTGTTGTAGGCGAGGAACACCGGCACCGGCCGGGGAACAGCCAGCGTTTTGGGCTTCTGGTCGATCAGGCAGCGGTCTATGAACCCGGCGTCGAAGGTGGATTTGCCCAGCACTAAATTGGCTAACTCAACGGGTTTCTGCACCCGCACGCAGCCGTGACTCCGCCAGCGGTCGGCGGTGAGGGTGAACAGATCGCGGCTGTTGGTGTCGTGGAGGTAGATGGCCAGCGGATTCTCCAACTCGAACTTAATCAGCCCCAGCGAGTTCTCACAGCCCGACGCCTGCCGCACCCGGTACGGAAAATTCGTGGTCGACAGGCCCTCCCAGTCAATTTCTTCGGGGTCAACTTCCCGGTCTTTTTCATCCAGTATCTGGAGGTTCTGATTGTAGATGTACGACAGGTCGCGCTGCATCCGGGGCAGCATTTCCTCCAGCGCAATGCCGCGCGGCACGTTCCAATACGGATAAGCGACCACGGCTTTGATGTACGTCGTCATGCAGGGCGTTCGTTTGTCGGCTTTTCCGACAATGACCTGCATCGGCAACAGTCGTTTGCCGCTCCGGTCGAACACGTTCAGTTCGCCCGCCGGAATGTTGACCACCACAAATTTATCGGCAGCAAACCGGTTGGTATACCGGTAGAAGTTGAGCGTTTGCCGAATGAGCCGCAGCGAATCGGCAATGGCCGGACTGGTTTTGGCCCGGCTGCGCAGCCGGTTATAATGACCAACCAGTTGGTTATAAGGTGCAAACGGAGCAATATTTCGGAGCAGGGTCGGGGAGAAACTGCTGTCGGCCCGGTTGGCCCATGCGGGATCGATGGTTTCTTTCAGGCCGCTGTAGGCTAACCGCGACGGTTTTTTACCGTACCGAACTTCGACCAGCAGCCGCGACAGTTTATCGGTCAGCACGGCGTCCGAATCGGTTGATCGGGTGGCAAGGCGGCTCGTGTCGATCCCAATCGAATCGGCGTAGCGGCACACCTGATGCAACGTAAGCCGCTCCTGCCGGATGACTTTCTTCGACCGTTCGCGGGCAGCGGTAGTGGCCGTTTCGGGTGGCTCAGGGCGGGGCGTACAAGCGGCAATTAAAACAGACAACAGCCCGGCGACTACGGCCGCGCCAATGGTGGGGTTACGGTTATTCATGCTTATTCGTTATTGCCCGTCCGTTGAATAAATGGTGTCGGGACATCGTAACCTGGCAGCAAAAAAATTGATAGTTAATCTAAACCGACCAGAAAGGTATTTCTTCACGCAATGCCTTTCTGGTCGGTTTAGATTAACTGTACGATGGTTTATCGATATCTGGTTTGGGATTCGGATTGCGGTTCGGGTGCGTCATGTGAAGGTCTTCGGCTGGTTTGTCCCCGTTCATGTACTCATCCTCCAGCGCGTCGGCGGGCAGTTCGTCGGGGTCGATTTCGCTGCCGGGTCCGCTGATTGCCTCTGCCGACTGATTAGCCAGACCGGCAGGCGAAATAGCCTGCTTAGCCCGGACGATGGCTTCTTTGTCCTGATCCTGATCTTCCATAACGTTTTCCCGGTTGGGTTTTAAATTAATTATTTACCTGCGTTCGTTTTCGTTTAACTACCGGTTGTTTGTATTGTTCACCGGTAAGCGAGCCGTAGCAACCATATCATCCACTCAATCAATCACAACAGTGCTAACGTGCCGAACCAACCGCCTGCACCGACTTTGTTACTTACCGAATTATCACGTAGAAGTCCGTATCTGAATCGGTTGTACCGGGCGACGTGGTATCGTTTTTGGCGTTCGGCTGGTGTTTGAGTACCACTTTTAGCCAACCAGTTCCGGTAATTCCGGTTTGGCCCCTTTCGCCACCAGCGCAACACCCGGACGTTTCAGACCAACCCATCCGGGGCGCAGCGCGATTTGCTGCGTGCGGACGATGCTCTGTTCGACCGCGACCGGGATGGCTATTGGAAAGTGCGCACCACCCCCACCGAATCCGGCCGGGTAGCCGGGATGTAACTGCCCTCCCTGGGTTCCGCTTCGCTACCCCCGCCCCGACAGCACGGCCTAAAGCTGGGGTGTGAACTTCATACGCATCAGCCGACGAATCAACGAGCAAACCTGCTGATCACCAGTGCCAGGAGCATACGCAGCGGGCCGAATGACCCACGCGGAGCTGCTCGGGGCCTGACACCGCCGTCGTCGGCCAACATCCGGGTACCGCCACCTACCTGAAGCAGTTTTGATAACCTTATTCCAATCGGAGACAGCCCCCCCGCAATGCAAAAGACCGGACACAATCCGGTCTTTTTGCATTGCGGGGCCATTTTGTCCCGGCTACTGAGCAGTAACCGGGGCAGTCTCAAACATTCGGGCGCGTAGATGACACACTTATTTTCCGGCAACGGGCATCAGCACTGTATCGACCGAGTGAACAACGCCGTTGGTGGCTTCGATGTCGGCCTGGTTGACGATTGCGCTGTTACCCGCCCCGTCGACAATCGTCACCGTATCGCCCTGTTTGTTCACCGTCAGCGTACCGCCGGTTACCGTTTTTAGCTTCTGACCGTCCTGTAAATCGGCCGCTTTGAGTTTGCCCTTCACCACATGATACGACAGCACTTTCACCAATTTCGCTTTGGCGGCTGGTTTCAGCAAATCGCTGAGGGCACCGGCCGGGAGTTTATCGAAGGCTTCGTTCGTGGGGGCAAATACCGTGTAGGGACCTTTCGCACTGGCCTGATCGGTCAGGCCCGATGCCCGCAGTGCCCGGAACAGGGTCGTGTGGTTAGCCGACTTAGCCGCGCTGATGGTCAAGTCTTTCCCCGTCATGCCCCCCGGCTTCATGGTGCTTTCGGGCATGGTAGTGGTTGATGTTGTTGCGGGCTGCGCCGTTGTATTCTGGCCCTGGGCAGTTACGGCTACTGAAGTTGTTGCGAGGAGGGCCACGGAGAGCACCCATGCGAAACGCGAATTTCTGATCATGTTGGGTATAGTTTTCACAAACGACTGACCCGCCTGGCGGACGGGTACGGAGCAACGTGCCCCGGTTTATGGACTAAACGGCGGACATGGGGGAACAGATTGCACCAACGGTGGAAAATTGACTCAGAGGGCCAACGCCAACCTACCGGATAACCGTCAGCTTCCCCCGATACGTTGTGTTGAGGGCAACCGACCCGGTAACGATCTGGTAGTTGTAGACGCCCACACCAACCGGTTCCTGCTGATACACACCGTCCCACGGCTGGGCATATCCCTTCGAGTGAAACACCGGCTCCCCCCACCGGTTGTAGATGGTTACCTCGCAGAGCGGAAACAGTTCGATGTTCGCAATTTGCCACGCGTCGTTCAGCCCGTCGCCGTTGGGCGTGAAAGCCGAGGGTATGTACAGGGGTATCACCACGTCCACCCGCACGAGCAGCGTACTTTGGCAACCCGTGGCCCCTACCGCCGTCAGTTGATACGAACTCGTGCGGTCCGGCCTCGCCACCGGGCTGGCCACGTCCGACCGGCTCGGGTCGGTGGGCGGGTCCCAGCCGTAGCGGACGACGGGTTCGTTGGCCTGGGTTTGCAGCCGCACACTGTCGCCCCGCACGATCTGGTACAGACCCGCTCCCGTCAGCACCGGACCCGCCCGCACCACCACCACCCGCGATTGGCTGGCGCGGCACCCGTTGGCGGTGGTCAGGCTGTATGTAAGCTGGTGCTGGCCCACTCCCGCCCGGACCGCATCGATGCGGTCACCCGTCACGCCCGGCCCCGCATACGTGCCACCCCCCGGCTGACCCCGCAGCAGTACGGCGACCGTGTCGCTGGCACAGATGGGCGCAACCGAATCCAGCATCACCACAGGTGGTTCGTAGCGGGTCAGGGTCAGGACCGGTGAAATGGCCGTGCAACCCGCCGGATTGGTCACCAGCACCCGATAGGTGCCCGGTTGCTGCGCCGTCAGTCGGCTGTCGGTGCCGGTGGTCGGGGACCCGTCGCGCTGCCAGGCGTAACGGCTGCCGGGGGTCTCCTGCGCCACGACCTGCGCCGATGCGTCCGGGCAAAAAACGGGCGTCAC
>JAYTAC010000588.1:0-7833 GCA_043737755.1 Spirosoma sp. | reverse complement strand
GTCGGGCGCAAAGAAGTTACCCGTCGATCCCGATTCCAGCAGCAGATACTGCGCGACGTGCGCTTGTCCCTGCACTAAGATGTTGAGGTCTAACCCGCGCCAGCTCAGGTTGATGGGTACGCCGTAAACGATTTCGGGGATATTATCGTAGCGCGGCCGGATGCGGTCATTGGCGTCGATGGCCCCGTCGCCGTTCACGTCTTCGAGCTTGATGTCACCCGGCCCGGCTCCCAGCACGTGCGGGTAGGCGTCCACGTCGGATTGCGAAGAAAAAATACCGAGACTGTTATACAGCAGACCGCCATACGCAGGATCGCTGATGGATTGGCCGGTCTGCCGCTGGTACTCGGGCAGGCCGGGTATCTCGTCTAAAAATTTCACGCTGTTGCGGGCAAATGTAAAGTTGGTGCCCACCGACAGGTTGACGGGATTGCGCGACCCGGACCAGAGCGTATTGTTGTGCGTAATCTGAAAGTCGAAACCCCGATTCGTCAACCGTCCCAAATTTTCGCTGGGCAGCACTAATCCCGTGTAGTCCGGCACCGACACGTTCCGGCGAATCAGGATGTCGTTGCGCAGGGTGCGGAAATAATCGACCGTCACGCTCAGCTTCCCGTCGAACAGAGTAGCGTCCAGCGCAACGTTGGTGGTGCGTGCCCGCTCCCACGTCACGTTCCCGGTTGGGTTCGCCCGACGCCGTCAGTCCCGGCTGCCGCACGGGGATTTCGCCAAAGATGTACCCCGGATCGAAGCCGAAAGCGGCTAAGTACTGGTACTGCGGAATGCGGTCATTGCCCAGCAGCCCGTAGGACGCGCGGAACTTCAGACTGTTGACGAATCGGAGTGCCGACCCGCCCGTTGCGCTGCCCTTAAACCACGGCTCGCCGGAGATGCGCCAGCCAACCAGAAGGGCCGGAAAAACCCGAACCGGCGGTCCTGCGCGAAGTTCTGCGACCCGTCGTAACGACCCTGAAACTCGGCTAAGTAGCGGTCGTTGTAGTTGTACTGCACCCGGCCGAAGTAGTTTTGCCGCGCCGACGCAAACGGCTGACCCGTTACACGGTCGCTTTCGGTGCCCGCGAAAAACTCCGGTATCTGCGTCGTAACGAAACTGCTGCGGTAGGCACTGAAGACGTCGCTCCTGTAGGTGCTTTGCTCGTAGGCCACGAACCCCGCTAATTGGTGCGGCCCGAAGGCGCGGTCGTAGTTGAGCCGGGCGTTGAGCGTGATCTGGGCTGGGTAATGTTGGACTGACCCTGTAGCAGGCCCGGCACACTCGGCGCGTTCACCTGCGGGTCATACCGGTTGGTCGCCCCGTTGTAGTTGTAGGTCGTCCAGGGCACCGACCACTGCTTATTGAACTGGTATACCTTATCCAGAGCCGCAAATCCATCCACGGAGAAACCGGGCAGAAACGGCAGGTTCTCGCGCAGCCGGACGGTGGCGTTGAGGTACGCCCGGCGGTCGCGCTGGTAGCCGAGGGCGTCGGTCACCTGCAACACCGGGTTGCGGCCCTGGTCAGTGCCGGAGCCGGGCAAGCCGTTCGGATACACGGCGGGCAGCGTCGGATACGCCCGCAGCGCGTAGCGAAAGATGCGGCCCGCCGAGTCGAGTGGGTAGTTGCGGTCTTCCTGCCGCCCGTTGAGGTCGACGCCGATGGTCAGGTTCTTGCCCACGTTGGCGTCGACATTAGCCCGCAGGCTGTACTGGTTGTAGTTGGCCGTGCCGTTTTGGTAAATACCGTCCTGAAACAGATTACCGAGCGAGACCAAATACCGCACCTCGTCACTGCCGCCACTGATGCCGAGCGTGTGCCGGTGCTGGGGTGCCGCCGGTCGCAGTACAGTTTTGAGCCAGTTCGTATTGGGATAACTGATCGGGTCGGAGCCGTTGCGGAATTTCTCGATTTCTTCGGCCGTGTAGCGTTGATTCAGCCCGCCCGTTGGGTTGGTATAGTATTGAATTTCGTTCAGAATCCGGGCGTAGGTAGGCGCATCGGCCATCCGGGGCAGGCGCGTGGGCGTCGAAAATCCCTGGTTGAAATTATAGGTAATCTGGGGTTTGCCTTTCTTGCCCCGGCGCGTCGTCACTAAGATAACGCCATTGGCAGCCTGCGCTCCGTAGATGGAGGCCGACGCATCTTTGAGGATCGACACACTCTCAACTTCGTTGGGATCGAGCCGGTCCAAGCCGCCGAGCCGGTTGGCCACGCCGTCGACGACGATGAGCGGGTTGGCGTCGCCGAGAGTGGAGCGGCCCCGGATGAAAAACTGGGACCCGTCGCGGCCCGGTTCACCGGAGCGGTTGAGGGCAATCAGGCCGGGGGTGCGGCCCGCGAGCGAATTGGCGAGGTTGGGCTGCGGGCTTTGAACGAGGTCCCGCCCCGAAATTTCGGCTACCGCGCCGGTCAGCGTCGAGCGTTTCTGAGTGCCGTAGCCCACCACCACCACTTCACTGAGGGCCTGCGCGTCTTCTTTGAGTTGAATGGCGAATGCGGTTGGCCGCTGCCATTGCCAACCGCGATTTCCTGCGCCACGAACCCCACGAAGCTAATGGTCAGCGTACTCGGTCCGTCGCCACGGGTGCGGTCGGGGATGAGGGTAAAGTTGCCATCAACATCGGTAGTGGTTCCGCGCTGGGTGCCTTTCTGGAGAATCGTGACGCCGGGCAGGGCCTCGCCGGTCGTCGTCGTTACTTTTCCCGTGATGGGAACACCGTTGGGTGATGTGGCAGGAGCAGTTTGTGCCCGCGCGGGACTGAGACAGAGTACCTGGCACGTACAGAGCAGGCACCACAGATACCGGGTACGTAAAAAAAGCGGTCATGCAGTTGGGTGATTTAGTTGTAACACTATTTCATTATTGAAGTAGATTACCCCTCAACCGCTTGTTTGAGCAAATATTATTGAAGTTTTCGTAGGTGAGTACACGGCGTCACGACCAGCCTGAGAGTTCCTGAGCAGTGCCTGTGAATGAAGGCCGTGGGGTGACGCGCAGTACCCGGTTGCGCACGTGCCGACCAGTCTGCACAAGATGGGATACGCTGCCGGATCGCCAATTCGATCAGCCCACTGCCGAGGTACGGAGAGCACCGCGCCGGGCCGGTTGCAGATTCACGATGCAGCGCACTAACAGCGTCATCGGAAACAGCACGTCGACGCCCCCCGGCACCTTCGAGAGCACCATGCCGAGCAGAATCAGCACCGCCGTACCGCCAAAATACAGCGTCCGCCGTCGGGCGGTGGCCGTGGCACCCGTTGCCCAATAAATCAGCGGTAAATGAAGCGGCATCAGGTACAGCAGCGTAGGGTTCCAGGCCGTGACGCCGTGGTCGGTAGCCACCCAAAGCAGGAATAAAAACCAGCCAAAAAAACCAGATACGCCGAACAGCAGCCGGTCGAGCCAACGGTCGACCCGACCCCGCCGGTAGCGACGGACTGTAAACAGTGCCACCACGATACCCAATGCCGCAAAAACAACCTCCGGGTCGAAAATGAACGGGACTTCCTGCCGGAATTTCTTGGATGCCTCGAAGACTGTCAGGTCCTGCGCCACTAAAGGCACCACGCGCCCGTCAGCCCGGCGCAGCGTGGCGTGGCTTAGCTGGTCGTGCACCTGATTGGGGATGTACATGGCCTGCCAGCCCGTCGTGACCACGTCGGACGGCGTTCCCAGGGCGAGGTTCATACCCACTTTCGACCACGGGTGCTGCCCGAGGTACTCATTCATCCAGTCGCGGTAGGATTTGCCGGTGGACACGGTTTTTGACGGCACCACTAAGCTGTCACCGCAAACCTGGGCGATTTTGTCGCGGGGGCGGGTGGCGCAGTTGTCGTAGTAGAATTTATACTGATAGGTTCGATTCTCGGGGCGGTAGTTTTCGTTGAGCAGATCGAACATCCGCTGCCGCTGGGCGGGCGACAAATCGAGGACCTGCTCGCGGATGCTCCGGTTTTCAATCAGGGAGCCGTACTGCATCGAACTCATATCCGTCACCGATACCGTGTAGGGAAGCGTTCCACGCAGAAATTTGACGTAGAAGTTGTCGGTCGTAAAGTCGAACGTGCCCCAGCCGAAGATCCGTTCCTGACCGATGCCGGGGTCCGCGACGCGGATGGCGGTATGCCCGAAACTCGAATACAACTCCGAACCGGGAGACACCGTCAGCAGGCTGATTCGGGCGACCGGCGTGAGCGTTTGAGCAAATGATGAATGATGAATGATGAGTGATGAATGGATAAACAGCAGAAAACCGAGTAGTTGCCCTACTGTTGTTCGCCTATTCATCGTCCTCGGCGTCATTGTCAACTCCCCCGTCATCGTCGTCGTACACCCGTTTGGTCTTCTCCCGAACCACTTCTTTTCCCTGAACGCAGATAACCAGTTCACCTTTTATTGTTTTTTCGGCAAAGTACGCAATAAGTTCGGACAACGGCCCGCGCCGGTTTTCTTCAAACAGTTTGGTCAGTTCGCGCGAAACGCTGGCGGGCCGGGCCGGGCCGAACACGTCGGCAAACTGACCGAGCGTTTTGAGCAGGCGGTGGGGCGATTCGTAAAAAATCATCGTCCGCTCCTCCCCCGCCAACTCAGTCAGGCGCGTCTGCCGCCCTTTTTTGTGGGGCAGAAACCCCTCGAACGTAAACCGGTCGTTGGGCAAACCGGAGTTGACCAGCGCGGGCACGAAGGCCGTCGGGCCGGGCAGGCATTCCACCACGATGTCGTTCTGAATGCAGGCCCGCACCAACAGAAAACCGGGGTCGGAGATGCCGGGCGTACCCGCGTCGGAGATCAGGGCCAGCGTTTTGCCGCTCTTGATCTGGTCCACAACGCGCTGCACGGTCTGGTGCTCGTTGAATATGTGATAGCTATGAAGCGGTTTGCTGATGGCCAAATGCCGGAGCAGCACCCCCGACGTGCGGGTGTCTTCGGCTAAGATGGCATCGACGCTTTGCAGGATTTTGACGGCCCGCAGCGTAATATCATCAAGATTGCCGATGGGCGTCGGCACGAGGTAGAGTTTCATAAAAGCCGGTCGATAGCCGCAGCTAATTTACGGTCCTTGTCCGTCACGACGTTGCCCGCGTCGTGGGTCGACAGCCTGATGGTGACCTGATTATAGACGTTCGACCACCACGGGTGGTGATCCATTTTTTCGGCGACGAGGGCCACGCGGGTCATAAAGGCGAACGCTTCGCTGAAGTCGGCAAACGTAAAATCGCGGGTAAGCTGGTTATCGGTTTCGGTCCACATGGGAGAATTGGTTTGTAGTTCGTAGTTGTTAACCTACGGAACACGAAAAAGTCCTGCCAACGGGTGTTAACAGGACTTTGGCAGAGAGCGAGGGATTCGAACCCCCGGTACCCTTACGAGTACTTCTGATTTCGAATCAGACCCATTCGACCACTCTGGCAGCTCTCTATATTGGTCAATTTCGCAAGCTAAGTGGCAGAGAGGAAGAGATTCGAAGATGTACGCATCCCCGGTCTCAATACAGTTACCCGCACACACACTTTCCACAGGTGGCAGAGAGGAAGAGATTCGAACTCTCGATACAGTCACCCGCATACACACTTTCCAGGCGTGCTCCTTAAACCACTCGGACACCTCTCTGTGTCGTTTCGGACTGCAAAGATGCAGGATCAGACCGAATGACACAAGAAACGGGTGTCAAAATTTAACGACGTCGGTCAATTCTACGCTCGTGTATTTTGCTTATTAGCCCATCTCGCCCATCATCGGCGTGGCCAGCAATGTGCGCAGCCGGGCGGTGGCCACGGCTCCCCGGTCGTGCTCCCGGCCGAGCAGCACCATCAGTTTGGTAATGGCCGCTTCGGTGGTGATGTCGGCCCCGCTCACGACGCCGATCTGCTCCAACTGCTTGCCGGTTTGGTAACGTCCCTGCGTCACGCGGCCACCCTCGCACTGCGACACGTTGATCATCAGCACACCCCGGTCAATGGCCGCTTTGAGCGCACCCAGAAACCAGCCGTCCGTCGGGGCATTGCCCGCGCCGAAGGTTTCGAGCACAACGCCCCTGAGCGCAGGTATGCCCAGAATGGACTCGACCACGGGCTGCGTGATACCCGGAAACAGTTTCAGAATCGTCACGTTCGGGTCTAATGCCGTGCGAATTCGGAGCGGTTGGTCCGGCTGATGCGGTCGGATGAATGGTCGGTTGTAGTCGATACTGACGCCCGCCGTGGCCAAATGGGGGTAGTTCTCCGACGAGAACGCGTTGAACTGAACGCTCTCCTGCTTGGTGGCCCGGTTTCCCCGCAGCAACAGCGAATTGAAATAAATGCACACCTCCGGCACAATCGGCTGGCTCACCGCCGATACGGACTCCGAATCCACGTCGGACCGTCGTACGGCCGGAATCGCATCGGCGCACCGGCCGGACCGGGCCGCATCCACGGCGGCCGCATCCACGGCGGCCGCGATTTCGAGGGCGGTGATGAAGTTTTCGCGGGCGTCGGTGCGGGGTGCGCCGATGGGTAACTGTGCGCCGGTCAGGATGACAGGTTTGTTCAGCCCCTCCAGCATAAAGCTCAGTGCCGACGCCGTGTACGCCATTGTGTCGGTGCCGTGCAGAATCACGAAACTGTCATAGTGCGCGTAGTTACCTTCGATAAGTTGCGCCAGCTCGACCCAAACCGCCGGTTTCATGTTGGATGAGTCGATGATGTTGGGCAGGGTGAGGAGCGTGATGTCGGCGTTGAGCCGGAGCAGTTCGGGCAGGCGGTCGGTAACGTGCTCAAAATCAAACGGGATGAGCTGATCGGTCTGCCGGTCGTACACCATTCCAAACGTACCGCCCGTGTAAATAACCAGTACGGAGCGGGACGGGGGGCGGTTTCCCTGGGCTGATGCCATTGCCCGCTGATTCAGGCGTACTGTTTTATAATTCATCCGCCAAAGTTGCGAAAAACCGGCTGATACGCCGAATCAGTCGGGTTCGGGCAGGTGACTCAGTTCCGGTTCAAGAACTATTCCGGCAGCAGATTTGCGTACAGGGCGGGCAGCAGGGCCAGCGCGTTGGCGGTCGTATGGCGGGCCACGTCGTCCTCGCCCACCTGCATCAGGTCGGCCACGCGCCGGGCAATCAGCCGCAAATAGGCCGGTTCATTGCGCTTGCCCCGGTGCGGCATCGGAGCCAGATACGGGCTGTCCGTTTCCAGCACGATATGCTCCAGGCCAATGTGCGGCAGCACCCGGTCCAATCCCGGTGCGCCCGATTTATTGTTTTTGAACGTAGCCACACCCCCGATTCCGAGTTTAAAGCCCAGGTCGATGGCCCGGTTCGCTTCGTCCAACGTTCCCGCGAAGCAATGGAAAATACCCGTCAAGCCAATAAGTGCTAACGTCTCAATCAGGTCGGCGGCTTCGGCGAAGGCATTCCGGCCGTGGCCCGAGCGGGTGTGCATCGACACGGGCAACCGCTGCTCAGCCGCCCAGCGCAGTTGGGTCTCAAAAGCCACGAACTGCTGATCCACGAACGTCATATCCCAGTAAAAATCCAGCCCGATCTCGCCCACGGCCATAAATGCGTGGCGATTGAGTTGGTCTTCCACAGCCGCCAGTTCAGCCTCGACCGTTTCGTTGACGTAGGACGGATGCAGACCCATCATCGGCAAACAGCGGTCGGGATACCGGTCGGCGAGGGCCATCATGCCCGGCACGGTTTCGCGGGCGCAGTTGGGCATCCAGATTTGCCGCACCTGCTGCGCGGTGGCCCGGTCCAGCATAACGTCCGTTTCTTCCGCAAACTGCGGGTCGTAAATATGAGCGTGGGTGTCGATCAGAATCATAGTGGTCAGTAAAAATAGCAGTCGAT
>JAYTAC010000587.1:0-3198 GCA_043737755.1 Spirosoma sp. | reverse complement strand
GACTCGCCCCGTATTATTCGCCGGTTTCAGACAGACTACGGTTTATCGTTTGCGGGGAAACCAGATGCTGGTGCCCGGTTAGCGCGGCAGTTGCGGGTGCGCGTCACACCCGAAGTAGTAGTCATGCAGCCCGATGGTCGGGTGCGGTATCAGGGGTCCATCGACGACTGGTACGCAGCATTAGGGAAACGTCGCGCTGAAACAACCCAACACTATCTCGGGGATGCGCTGAACGCCATTCTTGCGGGGAAAGAGGTAGCCATTGTAAGGACAGATGCAGTGGGCTGTTTGGTAGAGTGAGCTACTTCACGTAATAAAAGACCAGGTTCATCATCTCGTCGGTGGAGTTCCAGCCGTAGCCAACGGTCCGGGCGGGGCGGTTGGGGTTGAGCGGGTTCTGATCGGTGTTATCGTACTGCGCTTCGGCGATGATGGTCGAGCCTTTGGGCAGCACGAGTTTATCCCGGAAAAAGTAGGTCAACTGCCAGTTATAATCCCAATCGGTAATGTTGATCAGGTTGATGGCGTCACCGTCGGGCGTGATGGCAAACGCCTTCACCGACCGCCCCAGCCGGTGCATGTGTGGCAGAACCGACAGCAGCCGGACCGTATCGGGCAACGGACCATAGTTTATGTAGAATGTCGGTTTTGTATTGGCCGCGAGTCGGAACGGCTGGTTCGTTACGTTGTTCTCGGTGAGCGACAACGTCTGTACTACGTGCTCCACCGGCGTTTTGGCAAAGTACAGCCGCACTTCCGACTGATCCTGATCGGCTTTGGCGGAAGGTGCGTAATGAATGTTCAGAATCAGGTCGCTGCCCGCCCGGATGCGTTTGGCCGTGCCGGGCGGGAACGTGACGCGGTCGTTACCCGGCACCCAGCCGTACAGAAACTCGTCGGCGAGGGATGTTTGCTGAAAATCGCGCAGGTGCGGGTCGTCTTCGGCAATGCCGTCGATACCCGCCATTGTCCCCGTTGAGTCGACCATCAAACGGCTGTGGTGAACGAGTTTGCGGTTGCCCGGTACGAACTCGATGGCGTCGACCCAGATGTCGTGTTTCAGATTCATCGGTACGTGAAAATACCGAAAATCCTCCCGCGCGTCGCCTTTGATAGCGTAGGGTTTCATACGCAGCACCAAGTCGGGTTGAGTCATGGGGAGCGCATTCCCCGTTGCTGATTTGCCTAATTTTCGTTGGCTTCCCACCGGCATTCCTGCCGCCACCCACGCCTGAATAGTGCTGATCTCAGTGTCCGACAAACCGCGTTCATTGGCGTAATGCTGGAATTGGCGGTCGGCCGGGAAGGGCGGCATGTAGCGGACCTGCGTGACTTTGGCGATGAATTTACCGCGCTTGGCCACGTCTTCGTAGGTGAGCAGGCTGAACGGCCCCACTCCGCCCGGATAGTGGCAGGGTGCAGCACAGTTGGCCGTGACGATGGGCTGAATATCGGCGGTGTAGGTGGGCGCTTGGGCGAAAAGTGGATACTGGACAAGCACCCACAAACCGATGAACAAGCTGTGTTTAACGACTCTGTAGTTCATCGGAGTTAAGCAGTTCCATTGTCTCTTCGCCCAGTGCCATTGCGTAGATTCCCTGATTTGTCAGGTACTTGACCTGATCGGGCCGAATCTCCGTAGCCATACAGATGAAAAATACTTCATACCCAGCGTATCTGGAAAAAGCAGTTTGAAGATTTTGCAGTATTACTGATCTGACCAATGATTCAGGATATACAAGTAAGAGAAACACCTGCTTGTTACAAATCAGCATCGGACCAAATTCAAACGGATTCGCAGGATCAACAGGATTCTTCATAAGTTGATATTCAGCGTACTCCTCGCAACACTCACACCCGAAGAATTTACGGACAATCTCTTTGAGAGACGGGTCAGTCAGCGTGGAATCTGTTGATGCGTTCATCAGTTGATTTGCATGATAAATTACGCCTGATCGTACTCTGTTTACTGTGATATTATCGTGTGTTCTCTATCAAATATAACAAAACCGACAAAAAAAATAGCAGGCCCCGAAACGGAGCCTGCTGCATTCATGCACTGTCAGCCAACCCGTATCACCTCACAACCCAGCTCAGGTTACAGTTGGCCGAAGCCTGGTTGTACTGCGTTGGGTCGCCACAGATGCTGTCGGGATTCCAGGCGTTGAACACCAGACCGTCGCTGGTGGTGAGTTTCCAGGTAAGAATAAATCGGTCGGCACTAACGGCAAGCCCTTTAACCCTGGTGGCACCCGATAACCGGGCACCCGTAGGACGGGGGCGGTCGGGATTGCTGAATACCGGCACGGCAGCGGTGCCATCATACTTCACCGTGGCCGTACCGAAGAGTTTGAACGCGTCGGCGGGCGTGACGGCGAACGTGTTCCACTGCCGGTTAGCCGCCGACGGGTCGAAGGTGGTCAGCAGTTTCTGGCCGAGCGACGCCGTCTTTGGGTTACCGTTCGGATCGTTGTAGGCTTCGATCATCTCCAGGAACACCTCAACCTTCTTCACCGTCAGCTTATTGTCGAGCGATACCCACCGCAACTTCAGGTTCATCTTGGCGGCATCCTGCCCCGCGAGCGGGAACGTGGCGGCATTGGCCACGGTGTTAGGACGTGTGCTGGCTCCTTCTTTCGGCTCCGGCACGTCGGCAAAAATGGCAAAGCCGTGTACGCCCGACTCCCAGGTCGGCACGGGGTTGAGCGATTCATCGCGGCAACCCAGCAAGGCTATCATGCCAGCCGAAAACGCGTAAGTCAGTATTTTTTTCATTGTGAACGTCATTGGTTGATTGACCCGGCAACGGTTCCAGAATTCATTTTTATTCGGGAGTCCTCACCGGGTCAATGAGTTAGCTTAGAATTCCCACTTCACCTTGGTCTTATCCCAGAATATCGGGTCACGGTCGAAAATAACGTCTGTTACATACTTGGCTGCGTTCGGGTTCAGGTTACCTTCCTGCGCCGGATACGGCAGCCGCAACGCATACTGGCGGTTTGGCTTCAGCAACGGAGCCTGAATGCCAGCCGAAAACTGCCGGAACTGCCCCTGAAGGGGGTAGCCCGTCCGGCGCATGAGGTTCCAGATTTCAGCACCCTGCCCCCACGAGGAAAACCAGATTTGCTTGGCCACTACGTTCAGCTTCGACTGGTCGGTGGCCGCAGCGTCATAGAGTTTCATCCACTCGGCAACATA
>JAYTAC010000586.1:0-3203 GCA_043737755.1 Spirosoma sp. | reverse complement strand
CCACCTTCTTATCGCCGATAACCAGATCGTCGTCCCCCACCCGACCTTCGTAATACTGGTTTTTACGGATGAAGTAGCCTTTGATTACCCGCACGAATTCGGTCAGGTCGAGCCACCCGCCCTGGGTTACCTCCAGCCCGCCGAGGGGGTTGTTGATGCAACAGGCGTACTGCTCGTTGTCGGGTAGCTGCGTAACGTAGGGCCGGACGGCGGGGTCGGCCACCAACGCCGAATAGTCGGCCTGCTCCGCCACCGACCGGAACGGGCGGTAAATTGACTTCGGGTGAAAAAACCGGACGTCCAGGTTCTGCTCGATACCGGTGTAGAACTGATGCAGAAACGGAAACAGATTGTCGGCTTTCCAGGTGCGGACGAGCTTGCGGCCCGTGAGCGGGTTCACAATCCCGGCCGCCACCGCCGACGCTGACGGCTGCGCGGGGTCGTCGGCCACCACCACCGAGCAGCCAAGCTGGTCGAGCGTCCAGGCCAACACCGACCCGGCCACGCCCTGCCCTACGATTAAGAAGTCGGCGGTCATGATTTATGAATGAATAATGGTCGATGTAAAATGTATAATGCAACAACACGGGTGACCCCGAATGATTCGCCCACACACCAACAGCCAGCTTTACCCATTGTGCATTGACCAGTATACATTATTCATTTCGTCCGGTGCAGTTCCGACAGCCGCCGGTCGGCCTGCTCTATAACCCAGTCGACCTGCTCTTCGATGGTCATGTAGGAGGTGTCGAGGAGCGTGGCGTCGGGGGCTTGTACGAGCGGGCTTTCGGCGCGGGACGAGTCGATTTTGTCGCGCTTTTCCAGATTGTAAATAATGTCGTCGAGGTTGATCTGTTCACCCTTTGCCAGCAGTTCCTGCTGACGGCGTCTGGCCCGGATGCTGGTGTCGGCGGTCATAAACACTTTCACCTCGGCATCGGGAAACACTTTGGTGCCAATGTCGCGGCCGTCCATGACCACGCCCCGCCGACGCCCCATTTTCTGCTGCTGGGCCACCATTGCCCAGCGCACTTCAGGAATGGCACTGACCTCGCTGACGATGTTGGAGATGTACATTTTGCGAATTTCCTCCTCCACGTTCAGCCCGTTGAGGCAGGTTTCGTTGCGGCCGGTGCGGTTGTTGTGATTAAACGAAATCTGAAGTTGGCCGAGCGCGTCTACTACCTCGTTCCGGTTAGACGGGGCTACGTGTTTCTCGATGAAAAACAGGCTGACGGCGCGGTACATGGCTCCGGTGTCGATGTAGCCATAGCCCATCCGGGCGGCAACGGCTTTGGCGGTTGTGCTCTTGCCACAACTGGAATACCCATCAATTGCAATAACAATCCTCGGCATGGATAAAAATCCGCCGAAGCGGCAATGGTTTGGCAAAACAAGCTAAAAAGAATGATGAATGATAAACGATGAGTGACAGGTATTGGCACACATTCATCGTTCATCGTTCTTTTCCTCGTGTTCGGCGCGGAGCAGGGCAAAGATATATTCGTCGAGATACTGGTTGTTCTTGATGGCCGCCTTGCGCAGAACGGCTTCACACCGGTAACCGGCGGTTTCGAGCACCCGCATGGAGCCGGTGTTGCCCTCGAGGACGCAGGCGAAGAGCCGGTTTACCTGAAAGTTTTTGAAAATGTAGTTCGTCATAATCGGCAACGCTTCGGTCATGATACCCCGCCCCCAATAATCCTCGCTGAGCCAGTAGCCAATTTCGGCGTTGTAGCGGTAGATGTCGTCTTTGACCGTGAAGCCGACGTTGCCCACCGCCTGCCCGTGCACCTCGATGGCTAAGTTGTTGGGCTGCTGATACGACTTGTTGGAACGTACCCACGAATGAGCATCGCGGGGTGTGTAGGGGTACGGGAAAAAATCGCGGACGTTGTTCCAGATGTTCCGGTTGCTGGCATGGCGAACCAGCGAGTCCTCGTCGCCCTCGCGCCAGGGGCGCAGGTAGCCAAGCGACAGTTGAAAGGTAGTCAGGGTAGTGGTCATCGAAACGCCGAATCGACGATATGCGGGTCTTACTACGGCAATAACAACATTTCTGCGCAAATGTTGGTGCAGTACGAACGGGCGATTAGTGGCTATTCGAGACCTGTTGAACTGGTCTGATCGGGAGTCTCCGAACACGGTTTAGACCGTAAGCTGGCAGAGAACCGGGTGAAATCATTAAAAACATGCCCGAAAGAACTGTAGACAAAAATCACCGAGAGGCAATAGAATCGCTGTTTTGCGCGAACAGAAGTTTTTCTATCAGTTCATACACCTTAGTACACGGATTGTGATTGGCATAGTCCGTGCGACCGAAAAATTCAGCTTCCAACTGCTTCGCCTAGGCAATAGCCTGTTGGACATTACCGTGGTTTTTGAGAAGCACGAACATATCCGGGCTGTTTTTCTGGTATGTGTAAGGCCTTCCCAATTTTTGTGATAATTCGCGCTCAATCAACCCTTTGTAATCGTCACGTGACATTCCGTTTTGAAAGAAGCAGAAATGTAACAAATACCACAATTCAAAAGCTTCATTTGTCCAGGCACATTGAACACCTGTCTGGTTACCTTTAAAAATGGCGTTGTTAAATTTCTGTTTTGGAAAGCTATCACAGTCAAATACCGCCCAGACCTCGTCAATCGTGCGACCAATCTTCTCCAACCGCTTCTTCGCTTTCAGGGCGTCGTCAATAACTGTCAGCGTGTTATGGCCAGTGCCTTCAACTTCAAGATCGACAAGATCAACGACGCCCGGAAGCAGGTTCTGCTTTAAGCCCTTAAAGTAATTCGGTTCGGTCTTGATGCCTTCACAGACGATCAGATAGAATCTTCGCTTCGTCCGAACGTCCTGCCTGCGCTTAGTCTCCTTTCGCTCAGAACGTTTGTGAATGCCGTTGTCGATTTTTACTTTTCGTGCCACGCCGGTACAAGTTTCGATAGATCGCCGATGAACGGAATGGCTCCGTAGCGGCCCTGAATGTAATCTTTCTCAAACGAACGGTCTTTGCGCACTTTATCGCCGTTTTCTTCCTGATACTCCACCAATGAGTACAGGCAGGTCGCGCCGTATTGATCTTTCTCGGTAAAATAGATCTGATCACGCCGGAAGCCGCCGTAGGTGAGCAGATTCGTGTCGTGGGTAGCGAAAATCAGTTGTGCATTGTTCAAGTTTGTCGTTGGGTCGTTGAACAACCGGA
>JAYTAC010000585.1:0-7845 GCA_043737755.1 Spirosoma sp. | reverse complement strand
TAAGTTGTAGTTCGGGGCCGCCCGTGCGGTAGCATTCTGCAAACATATCACTCACGCTACGTTTGCTTATTTTCTACCCTTGATTCACATTATTAAGCCCGTAGGACACTTTACGCCTAAACCAGTTATGAGGCAGGCCGTCGTTCGTGGTATAATTATGGAATGTTTTTGTCCTCGTGTTAAATCGACATACCCCGCGGGAGGTGCTGATCCACAGATGGCCATGCCGGTCGTTAATGATGGCCGCAACATGATTGGCTGGCAGACCGTCACGGGTGGTCAGGGCTGTGAACCGGCCTGTCGCTGGATCATATCGATTTAAACCCCCTTGATTGGTGCCGATCCAGACGACACCAGTGGTATCCTCATACAAAGCCGTCACCTGCTGATTATTCAGTTGACCGGTTGGCGCGGGTAGCGTCGAATAGTATCTTGTGAACTTTCCTGTTTGGGGCTGCAGCCGGCCGAGTCCCTCTCCATTAATAGCCATCCAGATGTCACCGGTCCGGCAAACCATCACGTGCTCCACAAATTCCCGTCGGCCAGTAGTGTCTTTAGGATTAGTAAGATAATAGGTAAACTGACCATTCAGGGGGTTAAACCGGGCAAATCCACCCCTTCCTCCTACCCAAAGCAGCCGGATGGGTCTTCATCAATGGACTGAATATGAGTGATGCGGGCCGGGTAGCGGACAAACGCGCCGGTAAGGCGATCCATCCGCAGCAGGGCACCCCTTGTGCTCACCCACAGCCGTCCGCTGTGATCTTCATATACCGTTTCAATTCGGTGCTCGTCGGCCGGATTTTTCGGATCGATCGGATCGATCGGGATAAGGGTCGTCTGCCCGGATTGGGGGTCATACCGGTAAAGCTTTTTATTGGCGTAGCCCATCCAGATGATTCCCGTACGGTCCTGCAACAGGGCCGATACACTGTTCTCATCGGACGGGGAGGAAGCCGGAGCCGACACGAGTTGAACGGAAGTAAAAAGGGGTGATGTACCCACTTGCTTATCGATACCCTGGTCCGTTCCGAGCCAGAGCGTACCGGCCCGGTCTCGATATATTGCCTGAATCCGGTCGCTGCTCAGTCCCAAGGGTATTGCGGGGTTGCCTCGGCCTGACGCGGCCCGGCCCGGCTCGATACGTAACTACCTTTCCAGTTCGGGTGTCGATCTGTTGCAGCCCCTGGGTCGTTCCAAGCCACAGTTGTCCATCCTGGCTCTGGTGGATAGCGTTCCTGAACAGGTGACTATTGATGGGATCCTGAGCGGTAAAGGAAACGAGCCCGGCGGTCCTGTCTTTGGCATTAATGCGTAGCAAGCCCTCATTGGCTGTACCTGCCCACAGGTTGCCGGTTTTATCCTCATACAGGGTAGTAACCCGGGGCTGGTGGTCGGCTGGAAGTAATGGCAGCGGAACCAGAGTAAACTGACCCGACCGGCGATCGAATCGATGAAGTCCATTTGGGGTACCCACCCACATCTGGTCTTGCGCATCTTCAAGGCTACACAAGATAAACAATTCTTTTTGGCGTGACGGGTATAGTCTATACTTGCTCGTACGGGGATTATACCTAATTAACCCAGCCCTAGATCCGATCCATAAAACACCCTGGCGATCTTCGTAGACGCCCCGTGTTTGTTTCCACTCTTCCGAGGGAACCTTCATGGGTACCGGCGTAACGATTCCGGACAAAAACGTATATGAAAGGCTATTTTTCTTTAAATAATGCTAATTCCCATGTTTGTACAATTATTAAACGGTCATAAAATCCTCAATGTCATTATGATAACTGCGAAAGAACAGGCGATTCTTGAACGTGATTTTTTCATAAGCGGGTGACTGATGTTTAGTGAAATCAGTTACGGTGTTGACGTTTCGTAGTCGTTTCCCCGTCATCTGCCTGTTGCGCAGCCAACTAAGCAAACAAGTAAAGTGATGTTCGGGCAACGTTGCAAGATTATCCATTGAACGTAGTAAACAACTTACCATCAGTTATATACCGGAATTCGATAAGTTTTTTCCGGGCGGCACGACCCCATCCCGCCCGAAACTTGCGTACCTTTATTCCCCGTAACGACCCAAACAGGTTTCAGTCATGGCAGCTACGGGAAACAAGTCCGCAAAATATATCTTCGTCACCGGCGGAGTCACGTCATCACTCGGCAAGGGCATCATTGCCTCGTCATTGGCCAAACTCCTTCAGGCACGGGGCCTTACGGTGACGATTCAGAAGTTTGATCCCTACATCAACATCGATCCCGGTACGCTCAACCCCTACGAACACGGCGAATGCTACGTCACCGACGACGGAGCCGAAACCGACCTTGATCTGGGTCACTACGAGCGATTCCTGAATACGCCCACCTCGCGGGCCAACAACATCACCACCGGGCGCATCTACAACAACGTCATCACCCGCGAACGCCGGGGCGATTTTTTGGGTAAAACCGTGCAGGTGGTGCCCCACATCACCGACGAAATCAAGCGCAACATCCGGTTGCTGGGCGACACGGGCGAATACGACATCATCATCACCGAAATCGGCGGCTGCGTGGGCGACATCGAGTCGCTGCCGTTTGTGGAAGCCGTTCGCCAGTTGAAATTTGAACTCGGCGAACACGACACGCTCGTCATTCATCTGACCTTAGTGCCGTATCTACAGTCGGCGGGGGAGTTGAAAACCAAGCCCACCCAGCACTCGGTCAGGATGCTGCTCGAAAATGGCGTTCAGCCCGACATCATCGCCTGCCGCACCGAGCACCCGCTGCCGCAGGAGATCCGCCGGAAAATCGCCCAGTTCTGCAACGTGCAGGTCGCATCGGTGATCGAAGCTATCGACGCCGAAACGATCTACGACGTGCCGCTGCTGATGCAGAAGGAACGGCTCGACCAGCGGGCACTCTACATGCTCGACCTCTATAACGACAAGGATGCTGAATTAGACGAGTGGAAAGCATTCCTGGGGCGGCTCAGGAATCCGGGCGAAACGGTTACCATCGGTTTGGTGGGTAAATACGTTGAACTGCGCGATGCCTACAAGTCCATTGCCGAGTCGTTTATCCACGCCGGGGCGAGTAACGAGTGCAAAGTGAAAATCGAGTGGATACAGTCCGAAACGCTGGCCGATGAACACCACTGCGCCAGCGTGCTGCGCGATCTGGACGGGGTGCTGGTGGCGCCGGGATTCGGGGAGCGGGGTATCGAAGGCAAGATCAACGCCGTGCGCTACGTTCGGGAGCACGGCATTCCGTTCCTCGGTATTTGCTTAGGGATGCAGATGGCCGTCATCGAGTACGCCCGCAACGTGATGGGCATTGCCGACGCCCACTCGACCGAGATGGAGCCGCACACGCCCAACCCGGTCATCAGCATGATGGAAGCCCAGAAGGCCGTCACCGACAAGGGGGGCACGATGCGGCTGGGAGCTTACGCCTGCAAACTCAAGCGCGACTCGAAGGCGCACCAGATTTACGGCAAAAATCAGATCAGCGAGCGTCATCGCCACCGCTACGAATTCAATAACGACTATTTGGAGCGGTTCGAGCAGGCGGGGCTGCGGCCAACGGGCATCAATCCCGAAACGGGTCTGGTCGAGATTGTCGAACTCGCTGACCATCCGTGGTTTGTGGGCGTACAGTTCCATCCTGAACTCAAAAGCACCGTTATGAATCCTCACCCGCTGTTTGTGGCGTTCGTGCGGGCGGCTCTAACGTACAGCCAGCAAAAACGCACCGCTGGTCAGGAAGCTACATCGTATGCATCAGCCGATAGCATACCGGCGCACCGGGACCATACCGTCCTTGTAGAAACCGCTTCGGTGGTTGATTAAGCGGGTGGATTGGCGTAATTTTGCACGAAAATCAGGCTTGTGGTGTATGATTTGTGGTCGCTGAGGTCGCTACAACAACAAACCACAAACCACAAACCTACCAAATGGATCGTAATCAAATTATTGGCATTGTCCTGATATTAGTGATGCTGGTTGGCTATCAGTTGCTGGTGCCAAAACCTGCGCCGGAAAAAGAACCCGCCCAAACAACACAAACTACCCGCCCCACGACCGCTACATCGGCTGTTGCCCGTTCTGCCGGAGCCGTATCAGCCACCAACGGTGCTGTCGGTAATGCCGGAACGTCGGCGCAGCAGCCGGTTGACTCCCTCGCGGCCAAAGCGAAATTTGGTGAATTTGCCCCCGCCACCGTGGGGCAGGCCCGCGATATCGTGGTTGAAAACAGTGACGTGACGTTCACCTTCAGCACCGGGGGCGGGCGGGTGAAGAAAGTCGTGTTGAAGAAATACAAGACCTACGACCAGAAACCATTGGTGCTGATTGACGAAAACAGCAGCCAGACTACCCTGGAACTGCCCGCGAGCCGGGGTAGGATTGATCTGCACAAACTCTATTACCAGACTGCCGCCCAGAACGGCACCGTCAGCGGCAAGTCGCAGACGATTACGTTCCGGGCTGAAACCGGGCCGGGGCAATCGGTGGAGCAGGTGTACACCATTCCCGCTTCGGGCTACGTGCTCGACTACGACCTCAAACTGAACGGGTTGGGCAACGTCGTCGGCAACGACAACATCCGGTTTTTGTGGCAGGACAAGATGCGGCAGTACGAGAACGATCTGGCCAACAACCGGCAGGCCGCCACGGTCAATTACCTCACCGCCGACGAAAACTTTGACAAGCTGACCGAGAGCGCAGCCAGTGAAGAAGCGACGCTGGAAGAGCCGGTAAAGTGGTTCGCCATCAAGCACAAATACTTTCTGTCGGGCTTTGTGGCCAAAAACGCGCCGTTGCAGAAAGCTAATTTCAAAGCACTCGTAGACCCCGCTGATTCGAGTATCGTCAAGACCGCCATCGCTGACGTGATGTTGCCGATGGCCGACGTGAAAGCTGGAAAAGGCAACTACAAGTTTTACTACGGTCCCAACGATTTTCAGTTGCTGGGCGACGTAGCACCGGAGTTCGACCAGAACGTGTATTTGGGGTACTCGGTCCTGAAGCCGATCAACAAGTACTTTTTCGTGCCGGTTTTTAACTTTTTGGAGAAGTTCATCAGCAACTACGGTCTGTTGATTATTGTGTTGGTGGTGTTCGTGAAATTGGTGCTGATGCCCCTCACCTACAAGTCGTATGTGAGCATGGCCAAGATGCGGGTGTTGCAGCCGGAGTTGACCGCCATGAAAGAGCGCGTCGGCGACGACATGGCCAAGCAGCAGTCCGAGCAGATGAAAATCTACCAGGAGGTGGGTGTGAGTCCGCTCAACGGCTGCATTCCGGTGCTGGCGACGATGCCGATTCTGTTTGCCCTGTTCATGCTGTTTCCCAACCTGATCGAACTGCGGCAGAAACCGTTTTTGTGGGCGGGCGACCTGTCGACCTACGACGCCTTTATTACCTTCCCGGCCATTCCGTTCGTGGGCAGTCACCTGAGTTTGTTCACCGTGCTGATGACGGCTTCGTCGATTGCGTTTGCGTATTTCAACAATCAGACGACGCCCACCCAGCCCGGTCCGGTGAACATGAAAGCCCTGAGTTACGTGTTTCCGCTGATGTTTATGTTCGTGCTCAACTCGTACCCCGCCGGTCTGACGTTTTATTACTTTGTCTCGAACGTGGTAACGATTGCCCAGCAGCAACTCATCCGCCGGTTTGTGGACGAAGATAAATTGAAAGCCGTGCTCGATGAAAACCGGCGCAAAAATGCATCCGGTGAAGGCAAAAAGCCGGGTGGTTTCCAGGCGATGCTTCAAAAACAACTCGCAGCCGCCGACGAAGCCCGCAAACAAGCCGACGAAGCCAGCCGAAAAGCCAAGCAGAAAAAATGATGTGTGATATAGGGTGTACGGTATATGGTATATAATGCATCCATCGACCAGTATCCATCATATACCCTATGTCATACATCAGCCCGTCTTTGTCAACAAAAGCAACGCCACGGTGTTGCTTTTGTGCATTAACTCAACAACTCATGAATGTGATGCGTGATTGTCGATCCTGGTTCGTCGGCTGGTTATTGGTCGTTTGTGGGCTGTCGGCCACGGCGCAGGTGTTGCCCGACGCGCAGCGACGTTACAAAGAGGCCGTTCGGCTGGGGCAGAGCGGTGAGTATGAGCGGGCTAAAGCCGACCTCAGCCCGATTATCCAGCGTGGTGGGCCGCTGGCTCCCTACGCCAACTACCAGTACGCCCTGATTGCCTTCCGGCAGAAGGAGTACAACCAGGCACGGCTGATGCTGAAGCAGTTGGCAACCCGCTTCCCGGACTGGCAAAAAACCGACGATGGGCGGTATCTGCTGGCGGCCGTTTGCGTAGAAACCAGTCAGTATGAGGATGCGCTGACGGCACTCCAGGGCATCAGCAGCCCGGCATTGCGGTCGGATGCCGCTGCCCTGGAGCAGAACATGGTGGGCCGAATAACTGACCTGAACCGGTTGAAACAGCTGAATCAGGCGTTTCCCGAAAACCGGACGGTGGGTCTGGCCTTAGTCGACCGGATTCAGCGCACGGGTGGCAACAAAGACGATCTGGAACTCTCGGACCGGCTGTCCAACCAATTTGGCATACCCCAAACGGCAACTGTCCGCCCGGCCACACCCG
The DNA here is from genome assembly GCA_043737755.1 of Spirosoma sp. Lineage (GTDB taxonomy): Bacteria > Bacteroidota > Bacteroidia > Cytophagales > Spirosomataceae > Spirosoma. The sequence continues at coordinate 1,238 of JAYTAC010000585.1, read as the reverse complement.
TGTCGACCACGGCTTCCGCGCCCGCTGCCCCCCGAACGTCGGTGCCGGTGGCGCGGCCCAACCGCTCGAAAGGCTATTACAACGTGGCGGTCATGTTCCCGTTTCGGCTCGGCGACTTCAATGCCGACAAGCGGGGACGGGCCAATCAGTACGTGTATGACTTGTATGATGGCCTGAAGTTGGCGAAGGTCAAACTACAGGAGGAAGGCATCAGCGTGAACCTGTTTGCGTATGACGTAGAAAACGACGCCAATCGGACGCTGGAATTGGTCAACAGCCCCGGTTTTGCCCAGACTGACCTCATCATCGGACCGCTGTACATAGAACCGAACCGGATCGCGTCGGCCTACGCCAATCAGAATAACATCCTGCTGGTGAATCCCATTGCAACCGGCAGCGAATTGGTGGCTAATCAGATGATGTCGTTTCTGGCCCAGCCGTCGGTGAACCGGCAGGCCCGCATAGCCGCTGAACAGGCCCGGAGCCTACCGGCAGGTGGCACTCGCCGGGCGGCCATTTACTTCGGCACGGCCCGCAAAGATTCGCTGCTGGCTTCGGCGTATCAGGCGGAACTGAAGCGGCAGAGTTACCAGATTGTCGACTTTGTTAAGGTAAGCGGTTCGGCTCAGGCAATGGCCGATGCCATGCGAATGAGCACAGCAGCATCAGCCACGCGGTCGGCTACTGGCGTTGCGCCCGTGTCACCGGTAGTAGCCACGTCGCTGAACCACATCTTTTTTGCCGGCAGCAACGATGACGACGGCCCCCGGCTGCTCGACGCCCTAAGCCGTCGGCGCGTGTCCGGTCCGCTGATTGCCACCGCCGGAGCCTTCGACTACTACCGCAATTCGGCGTCGACCTTCACGCGCCGGGAACTGTACTTGCTTTACCCCGATTATATCGACAGCGTGCGCGAACCGGTAATTCAGTTTCGGGAGCAGTACGCGGCCAAACGCAACACGATTCCGTCGGTATTTGCCCACGAAGGCTACGACATGCTGCTTTTTTTCGGGCGGCAGATGGCTAAAAACGGCGTTCCGTTCCGCAGCCGGGCAGGACTGCGTTCCGAGCCGGAAAATGATTACCTGCTGTCGGGCTTTGATTATACCCAAAGTAATGAGAATCAGATCGTTCCCATCGTGCGGTACGACGGGGGACGGTTCATTAAAATTAATTAGCGAATGTAGAGCCCGCACCGGCGGACCGGCAAGATTTTGCGGCTCAGATGCGTCAGCAAT
>JAYTAC010000584.1:0-3205 GCA_043737755.1 Spirosoma sp. | reverse complement strand
CACCGTCACCGGATCGCTCACGGGGTTGCCCAGCACCGACACGCTCAGTTCGGCCGCTCGCTCTGCCACGCCCTGCCGCGCCCGGCCACAGGCCGCTTTCAAATTCCAGAAGTAGATGGTCGTTACCCCGTTCTGGCGGGCCGTAAACATAAACGGCTGCACGTCGTTGGCCGTGCGGGACTCGGTATCGACAAACTGGTTAGGGTTAGTGGTCCAGTCGGTGATGCCCACGGCCCGGTACTCGACTGGTGAGCCGTTGCCCCCGGTGCTGCCGAAGGTGATGGCCCCGGTTGCGCAGTCGTAGACAGGAGGCAGTAGCGTCAGCGCACCACCCACAACGGGATTGTCAACAACGGTAATTTTGAACGTGGTTGAGACGGAATTATCTGGTGGTGAGATATTTTCACTGGTTGCGGTTACCGTCACCGTACATACTCCGGTAGTGGTTGGTGTACCGGCAAAAAAACCGAACGGGAGCAGCTCCCGACTCCGGTCATAAGAGAGCAGCCCCGGTGGTAGCCCATTGGCTCTGAAGCGAAGAAAAGGACGATAGTGAGCACTGCCAGCCTGCGTCGGGTCCATAAAATACTGGTCCACACGTACAGGGTTATCCATTGTTATCTCCGTTCCCACGGTTAGTGTCTGGTCAGGAATAAGACGGGTAACAACCGGTGGCAAAGGTCGGGATGGCCTGTTACAAAACGCTCCAAAGTCAAACGTAAAACTGGTTGAATAGCCACTTTGCGTAGCCGTAATGGTAATGGGTTTGGGATCGTTACGTAGACCCTGCTCGACGGTGCCCGTGGTGCTGGTGAGCGAGGAGCGGCTGATGCCGGGCGCATTGTAGGTGATGGGTAAACCATCGCCCCCGCTGGTGTTGAACGTAATAGCCCCGATTTGGCAGTTATATGCAGGCTGGCTCAGCGTCAGGGCATTGGCAGGAGCCGCATTTTTTAGCTTCACGATCCAGGTAGCTACGCTGTTCCCGCTTTTTCCCTGCACATCGCCATCGGTCGACGTAGTTGTGCCCACGACAATGTACCCTCCATCATCAGTGATAGTAACACTTTGGGGTATGTCAATGCCTGAGCCACCCAGCGTTTTAGTCCACACAAATTGATCGGATAAGGCAAGGTTGGTCAATCGGAAGTCTCTCCCGTTCTGACTTACAGCGTCCAGCATGGTGTGGAAGGCAGGTGCCCCATTCTTAGCCGGACCAGCCGTAATGCCTGATTGACTGCCAACCACCCGGCTCGATTGGATATAGCCACTGCCGGAATCGCCATCGGGACCAATGTTGAGCGTATTGGTCGCGTTTGAATTAAGGTTGTTAACGCCGGATGCGATGAATGAGCCATTGAAGTAGGGATTGACAGTAACGTCGTCGAGAGATGCTCTTTCGTCGTATCTTTTCTGCCAGATAACGTTACCCTGACCATCTACTTTCGCGGCCCAACCCCGGGCATCGCTTACGCTCTCTCGCGGCCGCTGCGTTTTACCAACCAACAGAAAATTACCGTCGGACAGCGAAATTCCTCGACTGGGTTCGGTATAACCCGGCCCGTCACTGGCTTCAGCCGGGTAAGGAAATGATACTTCTTTACCCCAGAGCCGGTTGCCGCTGCCATCAAATTTATTGAGTGTGACAAATTGGTAGAACAACGTCTTTGTGTGCGTCCCCACCGTGAAAAATCCTCCGTCTGCCGTTGGTATGACGGATACGCCGAAAAACCGTTCGTTTCGTCTCCGGTTTGATTCGACCGGGGTGCTCCAGATTCGGGTCCCGTTTGCATCAACTCGGGCTATTGTGAAGCCCCCTGATTGATCATCAAGTCCCGTGGTGACCAGGGTAACGAACCCACCACCCTGGGCCGGGGCCACATCTTCGGCAGTAACACGATAGCCGGTTCCGTCGAGGTCTCACAGTCCGATTACCTCCCGAAGATTAGACCGCCAGTTAACATCACCTGCTGCCGACAGGCGGACTAACTCAGCTCCGGCCGACACAACGTATCCGCCGTCACCGGCTTTCGCTACCCGAGGTGAAATAACGGGTCCCCGATTTGCTTCTACCACTTGCTGCCACTCAATAACGGGAGGCTGCGACGTTTGGGCCTGAGCGGTGAGCACCACGCCCAGCAGCCAGACCAGAGCTAACCACATCCCGCGATTAGCCCATACTGCGTACTTGTTTTCCATGCGATTGATTGGGAAAAGAGTTGATACAATATGTGTTGTTATGCGTTGACCCTGATGAATAGGACGAACGCTGGAAAGGTGATTGGCTTATTTATTAGACGGTAGGCATTATTCTTGTAAACGACTGATAAGCAAACAAGAAACCACGCAAAAAAAGGGGCAGACCTCATTGGTCTGCCCCTTATCCCTGTTCGTTTTACCTGCTGGATACCCTACACGTCACACAAGAGTACTGCCTGTTTCAGACTCGTCAGCGGATCGCGTTTTGGGATGAACTCCTGCGCCACGTAGCCTTTGTAGCCCGTGTCGACAATGGCACGCATCACGGCGGGGTAATAAATTTCCTGCGTTTCGTCGATTTCGTTGCGGCCCGGATTGCCGCCCGTGTGATAGTGCCCGATGTACTGCTGGTACTGGCGAAGGGTGCGGATAATGTCGCCCTCCATAATTTGCATGTGGTAGATGTCGTACAGTAGTTTGAAGTTGTTGGAGCCAACGCGCCTGCAGAGGTCTGCACCCCAGGCCGTATGATCGCACATGTAGTCTTTGTGGTCCACCTTACTGTTGAGCAGTTCCATAATCATCGTGATGCCGTATTTTTCGGCACTGGGCATCAAACGTTTCAGGCCCACGGCGCAGTTGGCCGCGCCCTGCTCGTCGCTCATGCCCCGGCGGTTGCCCGAAAAACAGATCACCGACGTCATTCCGGCTTCTTTGATTTTCGGAAAAATAGCTTCGTAGCTGGCCACTAATTCATCGTGAAACTTGGGGTCGTTAAACCCGTCGTTGATCCCCTTGCCTGCGCCCTGCGGCATAGCCGAGGTAAGACCGTACTTTTTCAGCGTCGGCCACTCGTCGGGGCCGGTCAGGTCGATGGATTTGATACCCATTTCCTTCGCGGCTTTGCAGAGGTCGTCTAATGGAATTTTGCCGTAGCACCACCGGCATACCGAGTGGTTGATGCGGCCTTTCAACAGCGGAGCCATCGGTTCGGGCACCGCAGCCG
>JAYTAC010000583.1:0-3206 GCA_043737755.1 Spirosoma sp. | reverse complement strand
GTTTGGCATACCAGGTCATCTGCCCCCGGTGATTGGCGTAGTGTTCCGTCACATGAAACCACTTGCAGTAGTTGTTCCAGTCCCACTCTTTGGTTTCGCCCGACAGCAGCCAGGCGTCGTCCTTTTTTTTGATCTCCGCTTTGGTAACGGCCCGGACCTCGTCGATGGCGTCTTTGTAGTAGCTCAACGGATTGCCTTTGATCTGCTTCCGGGCGTTTTCGCCCAGTTCCATCGCGGCATTCCATTTACTTTTATTGGCAGCCGAGAAGTCTTTCAGGTCATGGAGCGTCATATCCTGATAAATGACTTCGGTGGCGGCCAAGTGCATCATCAATGAACCAATGGTGTTGGAATCGGCATCGTGCAGGTAGTCCAACTGCTCCACGGTCAGCTTTGCGTTGTAGTTGATGACACTGTCGCTTACCCAGTCCAGCATGGAGATCAGGGTGCCAATCTGCGGGGAAAACCCTTCTTTGGGGCCAATGTGGTTGATGTTAGCGTCCACTGATTCAAGACCAAGACCTGCGCTTGCTTTGTGGGGTGCTACCAAAGCAGTGACGCCCATGCCAATCGCACTCAGGCCGTAGCCAAACTCCCGGCGGGTGTAGTTTTTGTTTCCCATCTCAATTTGCTTTTTTACAGTGTTTCGTGAGTAGTACCCAGTGCAATAAGGGCGAAAATTGGGACAATTACTCCGCCGAATGATTCATCGGCAACAAACCCGGCAATTACCAAAGCAACGGCTGCGGCAGAGTTTTGTCATTAGCTACCGCAAACCTGAAAACGGCAGAAGGGAGAGCCACGCCATCCGGCCCAACTCCCCCTCCTACCCGTTGTTATCCACTTTCTCTACGTCCGCCCTATTGATAAACCCGCACATAATCGACTTCCATGCGCTGAGGCCAAATTTTATCATCCACGCCTTTCTGCCCGCCCCAGTTGCCACCCACGGCGAGGTTCAAAATCAAGAAAAACGGCTGCGTAAACGGCCATTGCGCTTCAGCACCGCCCAGCGTCGATTTCTGAACGGTGTAGTACAATTTTTCGTCGACGAAAAATTCAATCTGGTCGGCGGTCCACTCGACGGCGTACAGGTGAAACGCGCTGGCAACGTCGGGAACGGTTATTTGGCTGCCCTTCTGCGTATTTTTCCCGTGGTTATACGCTTCGGAGTGGATAGTGCCGTGAACGGTTCCCTCATCAAAACCCACGTGTTCCATAATGTCGATTTCGCCACAGCGGGGCCAGCCAGCACTCGAAATGTTCTTGCCCAGCATCCAGACGGCAGGCCACGTGCCAACGCCCCTGGGCAGTTTGGCCATCGCTTCAAACCGCCCGTAGGTCCAGGTAGCGGTGCCCTGCGTCACCAATCGGGCCGAGGTGTAGTTCTTGCCCTGGTAATTATCTTTTCGAGCTTCAATGATGAGTTTTCCATTCTCGACGCGGGCGTTCTCGGCCCGTCGGGCTGTGTAATACTGAAGTTCGTTGTTACCCCAGCCACTCCCACCAACCTCCTGAATCCATTTGGTCGAATCGGGCAAACCGGCTTTTTCAAATTCATCGGCCCAGACGAGTTTACGCGCTACCGGCGCAACAGTCGCGCTTACAGGAGTCGTCACGACCACTACGGGCGGCTGCACGGCAGAAACAGCGGTTTCGGGGCCTTTGCAGGCCAGCAGAAGGGCAAATAGAAAAGGAGTCATCGGGATTGTAGTTTTCATGGTCAATTGGTAACCCACGGCTGAGGACGTGGGCTGATAAGAGCCTGTATTAGCCCACGTCTTCAGCCGTGGGTTACCAATAAACGACGGTACTCATTGGTTGTTAAACGCCCACGTCAGGAAATCCGGCATAATTCGGCCCCACGTGTCGGGGTTGTGCTGCCCGCCCGGTATTTCCACGTAGCGAATATCCGTCGGTTGGCCGCTGCCAGGGCGACTATACCCTTTTTTTACCAGTTCATCAATCAGGTCGGTGGTGTCGTCAATGGCGTCGATGATACCGTTGTTGTTGCGGTCGCTGGTTTCGTCGTCGGTGCCGGTCTCGAACCAGAATTTCAGGGTTTTATGGTAGTCGCCTTTGCGGACGAGGTCGTGCATGATCCGGTCGGTTTCGTCGCGGTAGCCAGCCTGGGTGCTTTTGCTGCGCCACCAGAACGAACCGGAAAACACGCCCGCCCGCGAAAACCGGTCGGGGTGGTGAAACACGATATCGAACGCCGACAGTCCCCCCAGCGAAAACCCGGCAAAGACCGCGTCGTCCGGTTTCTGGCTGACGCGGTAGTGTTTATGAACGTAAGGCAGCAGTTCGGTCAGCACGAAATCAGTATACAGTCCGGCTTTGCTGCCCCGACCCAAGTAATCGGCGCGGGCACCCGTTCCATACTCCTGAATCCGGTCACCAGCGTGAATAGCCACCAGCACAAACGGCCGGATAGCCTGCTGCTTATACAATGAGTCGAGCACGGCCGTCATCCGCAGGCGCGGCAAATCCTGGCCGTCGTTCAGGTATAAAACGGGATACACCGGGCCGGACGCGTCGTATTCAGGGGGCAGTACGATATCCAACCGGACGCTGCGTTTCAGCGGAACGGAATACAGGGAATCGTCGCGCCGGATCGTTACGGAGGGTTGTTCGATATCAAGAAGGGCCGGTACAGGCTCGTCCATAAGCAAAAAAGGAATCAAAAGAAGTGGTGTCACAGCCCCAAAAATAGGCGATTTTTTCGGCCCGCCGAACGCTGGCAGTTGCGGATTATGACCCATTGCGTTACTTTCGACTGAATTTTTACCGGTAATTCACCCACTCAACACCATGCAGGAAACCCATCGAACGTGGTACTCGCATCACCTCGGCCGCGACATGGAGATGCTCGTGTACGGCAACTGGGGCTATCCCGTGCTGCTGTTTCCCACCTCGATGGGCCACTATTACGAGTACAAAGATTTCGGCCTGACCGAAACGGCCCGCCGGTTTGTGGAGTCGGGCAAGATCAAACTGTACTGCATCGGCAGCATCGACAAAGACAGTTGGTACGCCAAACACCTACACCCCGGCACCCGCATCCGGAACCACGTGCTCTACGACAAATTCCTGCACGAAGAACTCGTTCCGGGCATTCAGCGCGAGTGCAACGTCCAGAAAATCGGCGTGTCGGGCGCGTCGTTCGGTGGTTACCACGCGCTCAACTTCGCCTTCCGGCACCC
>JAYTAC010000582.1:0-3208 GCA_043737755.1 Spirosoma sp. | reverse complement strand
CACATACCGGAGTTGATCGGGCTGTTTTTGGTAGAAGTACCGCACGGCGTCGCGGATGGCGGTCGGGTCGGGCTGCCCGGACCCGAACTCGTTGTACACCTGCGCCGTGGTTACCACCAGCACCGACAACTTATCGTGTTCGCGCCGGAACCGGGCCAACCGCTCAGCCTGAGCAAGCCACGCAGCAGATGTCACAATCAGCACGTTGGGCACCGCCTGACCGCGTACGCTTTGATTGGCCACAATTGCCAGCGAAACGGGCGTTAGCAGTTGAGTATTGGTGAAGAGGAAATAATCGCTGAGTTGACCGTTGCTCCAACCGGCGTCCTGCGTAGCCGACCGTGCATAGGCCTGTTCGGCGGGGGCCAGCGGGTTGGTCACGTCCCACACGCGCAGGTTAGTCGCGGTCTGCCGAACCGTCATCTGACCAACTGGCAAGCGTCGCACCCACGTCGGCCGGTCATACTGCCGGAGTTCGCGCCGGACCTGAACGGCCAGAAAGTTCAAATATCCCTGCGCTGACCGCTGCCCGCCGTTGCGGAACGTCAGCGACAGCCGAAGAATGCTTTCGGTGGTTGTGGGTTTGACCGAAAACGTATCGGTGCGGACAACGCCCTGGTAATCGTATTGGTAGCCTGAGACATCCGATATAGGTATTGTACCAGCAAGTTGCCCATTTACCTGAAGCCGAAATTGGGTTGGCACGACCGCCCCCGCCATCGCCGACGTCGTCACCCGAACCGGCGTGTTGGCAACCAATCCCGGCGTGTCGAAGGGCACCGTTTGCGTTGTGTCGATGGTCATGTACTCGCCCAGCCACTCCCGGCCCGATTGCATCGACGGCACTTTGTTCAGGTCGCGCTCGTGAAATTGATAGTCATCGAACGTTGTAACGGCAGGCGAAGCGGTTAAAGGACCGGCTAACTTTTGCGCAATGCGTCGCCCGGCCAAGGAGCCGATGGTTACGAAATAGAACGTTGTATCGGCGTAGGGATTGATCTGGTGCGTGAACCGCCGGGCAGTAGAGTCGTACCGGACAACGTGCGGGGATTGTCCGAAAAACAACAGCGCATCGCCAGCGTCGAAACGACCATCGGCTTCTCCGATTACCTGGACAGCGTTTTCAGTCAGGTCAACGGGCCGGGGCGTTGCGTTAGGCTGGGGAAGCGCGGCCCCGCCATTACCATAAAACCGGATTCGGCGTGGGTCGGCGGTAGCGAAAGCGGGGTTGAGCCGGGTGAGCGTCGGCTGGTCGAGCCGGTACACACCCGACTGCGTCACGCCGATCTTTACCCAGATGCCCTGATGCAATACTGACTGGGCTTGTGCGGGATGAATAATTGATAATAGATAACAAACAATAAGCAACGACGGGCACCAGAGCCGGGGGGGTCGCTCCATGTGCTGCATTGCCCGTACAGCCCGTACGTTGTTTGTACTGGTCGATGAGATTGTCCCGAAAGCATGGCTCCGGCCACCCGGCCTGCTGTTTAGGCCGCGATAGCGGCTAACAGGGCAATTCCTATTCAGCCTACGACTCAAACAGCAGGATGCTGCTTGGGACAACCTCATCGACCAGTACACATTCTTCATTACACGTTATTCGTTGACTTCTACCAGCGCATGGGCCAAAACAGCGTATGATTTCCCCGACGACACTTCCTTACAAACGACGCGGGTTCGGCGCATCGTACCACGCACATACGTCTTTTTCGACAGCACAAACGGCTGACCTTCCGGCACGTCGCACAGCAAAACCCGGCTACCGGTAATCAGGTCAGCGTCAGGCGCGTCGGTTTGGCGCAGGGCCAGCATCAGGGCCGGACTTGCCGACGTGGTGGCGGCTGGTTTAGCCATGTACATTCTTAACGGCTCCAGAATGGCTGCCGGGAAAACGGCTTCGGTCATCAACGGTTGCATGAGCCGCTGAAACGCCGTTTGCCACGCCCGGCCGTGCGGTTTACCCCGTCGCCGGTACGTCCGATGCACCTCAGCATGAGCTACTTCATGGACATACGTAATCAGGAAAGCGTACGGATTCAGGTCGGCGTTGACCGTAATAACCGTGGGGCCGTGGGGCAGCACCCGGAAATCGCCCAGTCGCGTTCGGCGCGGCCTGACCACCCGGAACGTGAAACCGTAGTGCTGCCAGAGACTTCGGCCATAAGTCGCTGATGTTGCCGGGAGATGAGTGTCGAAAACGTCTGGCACAATGGTAACCCAACGCTGAAGCGGTGGGCTGATAGCTGGAACTGTGAACTGGAACAACAACGGATTGCTCAAAACACGAGTAAATAGCAGAAGGTTAGTTTACCCAAAACAACGCTGAATGATCACGACCTGTATCAGCCCACCGTCGCACGGGCGACCCCGTTTAGCGTTGGGAACGAGTTCCCACCCGCCACAACATGCCTGCCAGCCCCGCAAACAGCAGCGCACCCAGCAAGTAATACCCGCCTTCGCCCAGCGCACCGGTCAGGGCAGGTTCGAGCGTGATGGATGTCAGGGCGTTATAGATGCCGTCGTTGACCGACAGCAACGCCACGGCCACGCCCGCCAATGCCCCTCCCGCCACCAAACCCGTTGCGAACAGATTACCCTTTCCAAGATCGGGGTCTTCGTCAGTGGTACCACGCCGTTTTGCGGTGAAGTCCACAATGTATTTGACCAATCCACCCGCAAAAATAGGCAGCGTCGTGGACAACGGCAGGTACAACCCCACCGCGAAAGCCAATGCACTGACGCCCACTAATTCGAACACGAACGCGATGAATGCACCAACCAGCACAAACTGCCAGTCGAGGTTGAATGACAGCAGGCCTTTGATAAGCGTTGCCATGAGCGTACCCTGCGGAGCCGGAAACTTATCGGACCCGATGGCGTGGGTAATGCCCTGCACCAGTAAATCGGGCGTGGGCGTATCCAAAATCTTTACCGTTGCCCCAACGACCAATGACGAGACAATAACACCGATGAAGAGGGCTATTTGCTGGTATTTGGGCGTCGCTCCGATCAGATAACCCGTTTTCAGGTCCTGCGACGTCGCCCCGGCGTTGGCCGCTGCCACGCAAATCATGCTGCCCACCACCAGCACGGCCGGTTCGTAGAGTTTACCCGTCAGCCCGAAGGCAATGAACACCAACGACGTGCCCATGATGGTGGCAATGGTCATGCCCGACACGGGCGACGACGACGACCCGATCAGCCC